>JBCCAG010000002.1:0-28674 GCA_039814955.1 Cyanobacteria bacterium P01_A01_bin.135 | reverse complement strand
TGCGACCCGATATGGAGGTGTTGGAGATTGGCTGCGGCACCGGGTCAACAGCAATCCTCCACGCTCCCTACGTGAAGCACATTCGCGCCATTGATTTCTCCGCCAATATGATTGCGATCGCGCGCGGCAAAGCCGAGGCGGAGCACATCCATAATGTGACCTTTGAGCAAGCCACTATTGAAGACCTCAACATTCCCAACCAGAGCCTGGATGCGGTGCTGGGCCTCAGCATCTTGCATTTGTTGAGAGATAAGGAAACAGCCACTGCCCGGGTCTACCAAATGCTCAAGCCAGGCGGAATCTTTGTGACCAGCACCATCTGTATGGGAGACACCATGAGCTGGTTTAAGCTGATCGCGCCCATTGGCCAATTCTTTAGAGTCTTTCCCTTCGTTGCCGTCTTTACGACCCAAGAGCTGGAAACTAGCCTGGCCGGTGCTGGGTTTGAGCTGGACTACCAATGGCAACCCAGCAAAGGTAAAGCCGTATTCATGGTGGCCAAAAAGCCCACATAAGCGACCGCGAATCTGAAGCTAGATCACTTCTTTGTCGCTCCGGACGCACGGAAGCCTATCGCCTGGCCAGCCACTGAAGTCTGCGCTGGTGTAGACAAGGCTTCCTAATAATCGAATCTTCAAAGCCTATAGCCCTCTGAATACAGAGGGTCGATTTGACCATGCTACTAAATCCCGCATTTCCCCCGTTAAACCGCTGGAGGACCGCTCCCAGCATCGACACCCTGCGATCGCTCTACGATTCATCGGCCCCTCAGTGGCACAATAATTTAGCCCGTTTGGGTCAGCTCCGTGATTATCAGCTGCTATTTGAAAGTCAGACCGTGCGCGATCGCTTAAGTCAGCTTGACTCAACCTCTAAAGTCTTGGATTGCGGGGTGGGAACAGGGGCCTTTAGTCTTGCACTTCTAAACATTGTCAAGCAGCCAGCACATGTCTCCGGGATCGATATCTCTTATCCAATGTTGACCCATGCTCAACAAAGGCTGAAGCATCGCTGCACGTCTCTCGATTTAAGATGGGGGAATATTAGACACTTACCCTTTGCCGACGATTCCTTTGACGTGGTCGTATTTGCGCATGTTTTGGAACATATGGCCGAACCCGTAGCAACCCTACGCGAGATGGTCCGAGTTTTGAAGCCGGGCGCTCCTCTAATTGGTTCCGTGACCCGTAAAGGACTGGGCCAACTCTTGATGTCCCTACGCTGGCGCAACCGAGGATACACCTCTGACCATCTGAGCACTTTCCTGCAGACAGCCGGACTTGAGGCCGTAAGATTGTTTGACTACGGCACTGGCTGGTCGAAGTGGATGTGCATCGCCACGATTGGTGCTAAACCAGAGATAGAGATCAAATCATAATGAAAGCCCTTCCTAAGTTGATATAAGGCTGCCAGTGATTTAGAACTCGCAAACCTGAAAATTTATGGCAATAAAATGACACAGCGATGAACTCATTAAAAGGCTATCTGGCAAGGCAGCTAAGACATCCATCTGGGTGGGGTGGAAAACTCATATTGAGGTTCCTCAATAGAGAAAACGCCACAATGAATACGCTTGCCCTCAGAAATCTGAATGTGCAGGTAGGGCAACATGTTTTAGAAATTGGCTTTGGCGGTGGTGACCTAATTGAGCGCCTGTTAAAAGCTGGGCAATCTCAGGTGACTGCTATCGACATGTCCCACACCGCTGTCGCTACGGCTCAAAGCAGGTTTAAGCAGGCGATCGCCGCCAATAGGCTAATGACTCATCAGGCTAGCGCCGAGGCAATGCCCTTCGTGGATAGCATGTTCGATGCCATCGTCACGGTTAACACCCTCTACTTCTGGCCAGATGTTTCAGCCGTCCTCAGCGAATGTCAGCGGTGCTTGAAACCAGGCGGAAACCTGGTCATTACCTATAACTCTAAAGATTTTTTAGAGGCGCAGCAGGCCACGCAGTTTGGATTTCAAGCTTACGAGGTCAGTGAGGTTGAGACCTTTATAAAAGCTGCAGGCTTTGAGAAAATTGAGACGTCATCCGGTGAAAGTCCAAGTAACGGCACCTTTTTTTGTACCCGTGGCTCTACCGCTATTTCTTCAGCACCAACAGCAGGATGAAAATTCCGAGAAGCAAGGCTTCGGTGCCCAACAATCCATTTAGCGTCTGGGCATCTTCAGGGTTGATCACAAACTGCGATCGCAGCAGCGTGTAGGGCACAAACTGCAACAGGATAATGCCGCTAAACACCAGCAGCACCGATCCCGCCCATCCCCGCCACAGGGCGATCGCACTCGCCACATCAAATACCAGCAGCGCAATATCCAGTCCGCGCCACAGCAGGGGGGTTGATAGCCAAGGTCGTCCCGTCAGCCCGGCTACATTGCCAATGTGGACGGTCGCCCCGTAGAGCAGCACGATGGCCAAAAGCTTGGCGTAAACGGCAGTCCAAGGCCGCTGCAGCGCCGCGTGAAAGAAGTCGAGGTTTAGCATGATTCACTAGCAGACTCGCATCCATCAAACAGAAATTTCTGGTTAAATTAAAAAGCTGCCTTTCACTGGTATAGCAGCTTTCGGTGACTCACGAGGCTTTTGTCGCTGGCGTCAGAGCGGATTATGCCAGGGAAGTTGCCGCTACCGGGCTGTGGCAGCAGGTCGCCCTAGCGGTGTAATGGCTATCTTGTGATAGACAAAGCCGGGGAAAGCTCGTCGAGCAAGCGGCCAAGCGGCTCCGCGCCCTACTCCTCCAACCCCACCAGCCGCTCCGATCGCTCCCAAAGCTCCCGCGCCGCATCCTCCTGCAGTGCCGTTTTCGAGGGCGAGACTTTACCCGGCTCCCCGCTAATTTCCAAAAAGCCCTGGGGCCCGAAATAATCTCCGCCTTTCACATCTGGTCCCAGGGCCGCATATAGGGTCGGCAGGGCTGCCTGGTCAGGGCCATGGGTAAAGGGCAGCAGGGTAAACTGCAGCAGTAGGGCCACGGCATCTGGGATATGCCGCCCTAGCTCCGTCGGCGATCCGCCGGGATGGGCACAGACCGACAGCACCTGGCGCTTCTGCTTTTCTGCAGCGATGCCCTCGCCCGCTTTCAGGCGGCGGTCTAGCTCCAGGGCAAACATCAGGCAGGCCAACTTGCTCTGGGCATAGGCCCCCATGGGGGAATAGCTCTCCTCCGACTGCAGGTCCGCAAAGTCGATCTGCGCCATCTTGTGGGCGTTGCTGCTCAGGGAAACCACCCGGGACTCAGAGGTATCTGGCATTAGGTCCAGCAGCAGCTCCGTGAGCAAAAAGTGGCCGAAGTAGTTGACCCCCATCTGGCACTCAAAGCCATCTTCCGTTTGGCTGTAGGGCGGGCACATCACCCCCGCATTGTTAATCAGCAGATCTAGCCGGGAGAAGCGATCGCGGTAGGCCTGGGCAAATTCCCGCACTGAGGCGAGTTGGCTCAAGTCCAGCCGCATCACTTCCACCTTTGCCCCCGTCACCTGGGCCATAATTTGGTCTTGGGCTTGGGTAGCTTTGGCTAGGTCGCGGCAGGCCAGCACCACCGTCATTCCCGTTTTCGCTAGGGCCAGGGCCGTTTCGTAGCCAATGCCGGTGTTAGCGCCAGTAACAACGGCAACTCTCCCCGTCTGGGGCGGTAGGGCAGCGAGGTCGAATGGGGCCATGGGGTTGGGGTTAAACGCAATGGTTACAGTCTAGAGCGATCGCGGCGCAGCGTAATTCATCGGGCAATTCTGCGCTGTCACCCGCAAATAGTTAAGTTATGTAACACAATAGAGGAAAGACGCAAACTGTGCCATCATGACGGCTACCCAAACGCCCCAGCTTACCCCTAGTGCTGATGTCCTGCCCGCCGGTGGCCCAGACCCAGACCGCTTTGACTGGGCCGAGGCTTGGTACCCGGTCCACTACCTCGAAGACTTAGATAAGACCCGCCTTACCCGCTTTACGCTGCTAGAGCAGGACATCGTCATCTGGTGGGACCCCAACGCCGAGACCTGGAGAGCATTTGCTGACCAGTGCCCCCACCGGCTGGCGCCGCTATCGGAGGGGCGCGTCAATGAATCCGGGCTGCTGGAATGCCCCTACCACGGCTGGGCCTTTGCCGGCAGCGGCGCTTGTGAGCATATCCCCCAAGCCCCTGCCCAAGCGCAGTCCGAGCGCGCCTGCGCCCAGTCCATGCCCACCCGGGTGCACCAGGGGCTGCTGTTCGTCTATCCCGGCAAGGCGGATGCCGCGCGGGTACCGGTTCCCGGCATTGACCCCCTAGAGGCGGACCCCGACGGCTGGGTGCTGCTCAACACCTTTCGGGACCTGCCCTACGACGCCCTCACCCTACTGGAAAATGTGCTGGACGCGAGCCACATTCCCTATACCCACCACAAAACCGTGGGCAAGCGGGAGAATGCTGCCCCCATGGAAATGGACGTGGTGGCGTCCAGCAAGCAGGGCTTCAGGGGCATTTGGCCAGAGGGACCCCGCAAAGGCCAGTTGGGTACCCAGCACACTACCTTCATCGCTCCGGCGATGATGTACCACGACCTTACCTCCCAGCAGTTTGGCCGCACCCTTACCGTGGTTTATGCGGTCCCTACCCGCAAAGGGCATTGCCGCCTGTTTGCCCGCTTCCCGTTCAAATTCTCCTCTAAGCTGCCGGCGCTGTTCATCAAGCTCACCCCACGCTGGTACAGCCACATCGGCAACAACCGCGTCCTGGAAGATGACCAGATATTTCTCCATATTCAAGAAAGGCTGCTAGAAAAAGCCGGTACCAAGCCCTATGCCCAGGCCTGCCACTTGCCCACCCAGGCCGACCGCTACGTCATTGCCTTCCGCAAGTGGGTGAGCGATTTTCAGGCCGACCCCTTTGCGGGTCAGTCGCTGCCGCCGGAAATGACTAAAACCGCGCTGTTGAACCGCTATGAGTCCCACACTAAGCACTGCAGCAGCTGTCGCACTGCCCTGAAGAATATTCAGAAGGGGCGCAAGGGGGCGCTGATTGTCAGCGCGATCGCCTGGTCTAGCATTCCCCTGGTGACGGCACTGGGTACGCCCAGCGTTACCCTCAGCGCCCTGCTCACCGGGCTGCCGCTGGGGGCAGGCGCGCTGTGGCTGTGGTTGGGTAATTTGGAGCAGAAGTTTTATCAGGGCAGTGAGGTTCCGCCTCGCAATTTACCTGGTAGATAAGCTGCAGCCGACAAGCCGATCCCTAAGAGTCAATGCCCCCTAGCCGGCCTAGCGGCCAAAACCGCCACACCGCCCGGCCAATGATCTGCTCTTCCGGTAAGAATCCCCACACGTGGGAATCGTTGCTATTGTTGCGGTTGTCCCCCATGACAAAATACTGACCCGCTGGCACTGTAATTGGTCCCAGGCCATAGGCCGGTGGAGCCGCGATGTAGGGCTCCTGCAGCGCCGCTCCATCTATCGCCACTACTCCGTTCTGCACCTGCACCTGCTGACCTGGCAGGCCAATCACCCGCTTAATAAACACCTGGTCGTCGCCGTAGCCCAGCTCCTGCAGCAGCGGCGGCGGCCTGAAAATGACCACGTCTTGGAACTGGGGATCGCTGAAGCGGTAGCCCACCTTGTCAATGACGAGGCGATCGCCCACCTGCAGGGTCGGGGCCATGGAATCTGAGGGGATATAGCGGGGCTCGGCGACAAAGCCGCGAATCACCAGGGCCAGTAAAAAGGCGATCGCTATAGTGATCAGGTTGTCCCGCCACTCATGGCGTTTTGCCTGAGCCGCAGGTTTTTTAGTGGTGGTCACATCAGAATGGGGGGTGGTCATACCGGTCGCTCGCTCGGGTCCTCGTTTAGGGTATCGGGTTTAGGGCGTTAAACCCTAACCCGATGCGGGTAAACCCGCCTCCGGTAGCTGCCCCACCACGCCCACCAGCGGTCCGCTCTGGTCCTGGCCGCTCGTAGACAGATCGCTGTGGCATAGGTAAAGGCGCTCCCCCACCCGACCCGCCAAGTCCATCAGGCTGCGGCGCAGGCGCGCTTGGTTAGCGGCCAGCTCATCCGCCGCCGTCCACTGCCGCCCCGGCCAGCTCTGCAGAAACACGGGCGCGGCAAACAGCGGCGGGGCCCCCGTCAGCCACAGGGGCGAACCCACATCCAGCCAAAAGTGCCAGCGGTGGGCCAGCCGCAGGGCCCGGTACTGGTAGGCGGTGGCCAAGGTGACCGCCGCCGCTGGCTTTAGTGGCCGCACTGGGTAGGGGTCGGCGGTGATAGTACCCGCCTGCAGCAGCTGGACAAAGCGGGCGATGGCCAGGTGGCCCGGCTCTTGCCGTCCGGTGGACTGGAGGCGGGCGTCCACTTCCCAGTAATGCTGGGCGGTCTCCATCAGCTCCCGCAGGGAAGACTGGGCGTCGATGGGGAGGTGGGTGCCGCCGTACAAAAACTGCTGAATGGCCCGGTCTAGGAGCGTCACCGGACTCGGCAACAGGCGCTGCTGCCGCTGGGTCTGCTGGGCTTCCACCCACAGTCGCAGCCGCTCGTAGGCTTCGCTGGCCTGGTAGCCCACCCGCTCCCACTGGGGGAATACCTGTAAGGGCAGCAGTTGGGGATGGTCGGGGTCGGGCTGAAAGCAGTGGTCGACGATCAGGCCCGCCCGCACCGGGTCAATGGCCATCTCTCTGGGGGCCTGGGGCGGAGCAGTGAGGGCAATCAGCATCTCCGCCACGGCGTTGCCGGTGAGTAGTCGCCCTAGGTGGGGGTAGACCAAGGCCATCAAGGTGAGTAGCGATCGCACGAGGGTGGCGTTGACGATCGGCTGCTGGTCATTGAGGGAGGTCACCGCAATGCCCTGGTCAGTCAAGATGGTGGTGAGGGCGTAGCGGGCGATACTGTCTAAGCCGGGGCCAATGATGGCGATTTCTTGGGCAGGCACCTCCCCCGCGGCGATCGCCCCGGAAATGGTGGTGGCCACCTGGCGCAGCAGCGCCGCCCGCGAGCCAGTTTGCAGCGCCAGCACCTGTCCTGTAGCAGGCTCAATGGTCTGCAGCGGCGTCTGTAGCGCCGCCCAAAGCTGCTGGCCCACGGGCTGCAGGGTGGTGAGGGGTGCTGTAAATGCCTCGGTTTGGCAGCGGGGCTGCAGCGCCGCCAGGGCCCCTGCGTCGCCCCCCACGCCCCAGCGCACGTCCCCATCCGGATCAAAGGTAAACAGCCCCGGCAGCCCAGCGTCCAGCAGGACGTCAAAGAGCTGAGCGGCGATCGCCGGGTAGTTGTCTACATCGTCCGCTAGGGCGGCGGCATAGCGCTGGGATAGCTGCTGCCGGTAAGTGGGGTGGGGCAACAGCACCCGCCAGTACAAGTCGGAGACAATGCCGTAGGTCAACAAACCCCGGTCCAAGCACCAGCGCTGCCAGTCCTCTAGCGCCGCCTGGCAGGGAGCCCAATCCAGCTCGCT
The DNA here is from genome assembly GCA_039814955.1 of Cyanobacteria bacterium P01_A01_bin.135. GTDB lineage: Bacteria > Cyanobacteriota > Cyanobacteriia > CAKZMO01 > CAKZMO01 > JBCCAG01. The sequence continues at coordinate 21,259 of JBCCAG010000002.1, read as the reverse complement.
AGAAATTCCCTGACGCAGCAGCAGCGGGATATCTGCCACCGGCACCCCAGCGCTGCCGGCGAGCTGCAGCAGGTCTAGCAGTCGCCGCACCAGCCGGTAGTCATCCAGGCTCTGGGGCTGCAGTACCCCTTCCTCTAAAAGCGGTTGCCAGCGCTCGGTGGCCAGCATCTGCTCGGTTTCAGGCCGTAGCCGCAGGGGAAAGCGCACCGACCGCTGCAGTTGCTCTAATAGCAGGGGCCAAAATAAGACCACCTCGTCGTAGAAAAAGCCGAGGGGCGTGGTGGAGGCATAGGTGGGGATGGGGTCATCCCCGGCTGCTGATAGCCCCGTAATCCGGTCTACCAGGGCAATACGGTTGTCTCCAGTTGCCGCAAACACCAACAGACTGCGCCCCTGCCAATCTGTCGTCTGGGGATGGGGGAGAGAAACCTGGGTGCGCCACCGCTGAAACTGCTGAAGCAGCCGCGCCGTTTTACCGCTGCCCGTGGGGCCAGTAATCCAATATGAGGTCGGTTTAGCTGCCACCGCACGTATCAGCTCAAGTTTGATACCATACCAGTACTTTACCAATTGCCGGCCCCTAACTTAGGCTAGCTCAACCTTAGGGGCAGACCTTGCGACCGCCACAGTGTGTAATCCTCCATGAGATCTTCCAACGCGATTCAAGGTCTGGTTCGACGTGCTAACCGCTGGCTCCGCCGCACCCCCAACCGCGCCCTCACCGACGCCTACGAAGCGGCGATCGCCATCAAGGCCATCGAAGACAACCACTTTGGCGGCGGCAAGATTTCCCCCGACGGCGAGTATAGCCAAAGCCAAAACGTCTACAACTATTTCAGTGGCCAGCTCACCAGCAACCTGCGCACCATTCGCGTCCGGCTAGCGGAGTTTCGCCTCAGCGACTCTGTGATCCGGGTCACCCGCTCGGAGCGCAATGCCGACCCCATTGAGGTGAGCGAGGCGGGTGAGCTGCAGACCGTCGACATCAGCAACGACGCCCGCGCCACCCTGCGGAAGCTGAAGCTGATTGATGAGGTGGTAAGCCGCTACCGCGACAAGTCCGCACAGGCCCCGCAATCCCCCGACCGAGGGGCGATCGCGCAAAATGGGTCAAACGCTCCGGCCATGCTTTCAGCGATCGCAAAAGACGAAGCCCAGATGCGCAGCGCCCGCCGCCGCGAGGTGGCCAAGTCCTCCCCCATTAAAGAGGCGGCCTCCATTACTGATAAAACCGGCGTTTTGCCCCGCTCCATCCTGCGCACGGTGGACCGCATTACCCGGGAGCTAAATCCGGCGTCAGAGAACCAGGTGGTGGACGAGTTCCGCGACTCTAAGGCGCGGACGGCGGTGTCGCTGCGGTTTATTCTTCTGATTATCATTGTGCCGCTGCTGACCCACCAGGTGACCAAGGCGTTTGTGGTGGGCCCCATTGTGGAAGCAGTGCGCCCTAGCGACGAGGCCCCCATCTTCTTGAATGAGGAGATGGAGGAGGAGGCCATTCACGAGCTGAACATCTTCCGGGAGCGCATCGAGTTTGAGCGGCTGATTGGTCTAGCGCCGGCACTGGGCCCTGAAACCATTGAGGCACAGGTGCAGGAAAAAGCGGCGGAGATTGAGCAGCAGTACCGCCGCCGCAGCGGCAGCGCCGTCAAGAACGTGTTTGCCGATTTGCTCTCCGTGGTGGCGTTCATGATCGTCCTCAGTATCAGCAAGCGGGAGATCGCCACCCTCAAGTCTTTTATTGATGAAATTGTCTATGGGCTCAGCGACAGCGCCAAGGCCTTTGTGATTATTCTGCTCACGGACACCTTTGTGGGGTTTCACTCTCCCCACGGGTGGGAGGTGATTTTGGAGGGGGTGGCCCGCCACTTTGGCCTGCCCGCCAGCCGAGAGTTTATCTTTATCTTTATTGCCACCTTCCCGGTGATTTTGGATACGGTGTTCAAGTACTGGATCTTCCGTTACCTGAACCGCATTTCCCCGTCAGCGGTGGCGACCTATAAGACCATGAATGAGTAGGGACATGCCGATGTCATGTCCCTACAAATCTGGGGGACTACTGCCAGCCCGCCCGGTCCATGACCTGCAGCGCCAGCGGGTTGTTCTCCCCAAACACGGCAGCGTTGCTAGTGGTATCGGCCTTGAAGTCACCGTAGCTGGCTAGCACCGGGTCCAGGGTGACGCCTTCCAGGACGGGGTACTCGTTGTTGCCCTCAGCGAAAATGGCCTGGGCCTCTTCACTCACCAAGTACTCCAAAAACTGCTGAGCCGCTTCTGGGCTAGGAGCCGTCCTCAGAACGCCGCCGCCGCTGATGTTGACGTGGGTGCCGCGCCCGCGCTGGTTTGGGAAGAACATGCCCACCTTGCTGACTACCTCTTGGTCTGCAGGGTCGTCTGACTTGGCTAGCCGAATGAGGTAGTAGTGGTTGGCGATCGCTAGGCCCCCAGCTCCCTCCGCACAGGCCCGAATTTGAGCTGTGTCGTTGCCCTCTGGCTCGCGGGCAAAGTTGGCCACCATGCCCCGGGCCCAGTCCTCCGCTCCCGCTTCGCCGTAAACCTCAATCAGCGATCCGACCAAGGACTGGTTGTAGATATTACCGGAGCTGCGCACCAGAATCTGCCCTTGCCACTGCGGGTCGGTGAGGGCCTCGTAGGTCGACAGGTCCGCGGGGTTGACCATATCGGTGTTGTACATGATCACCCGCGCTCGCCGGGAAAGGCCGTACCACTCGCCGCCCGGGGCGCGGAGACTAGTGGGCACCGCCGCATCCAAAATTGACGAGGAGATTGGCGCTAGCAGGCCGGCTTCTTGAGCCCGCCACAGCCGCCCGGCATCCACAGTGATGAAAACGTCGGCGGGGCTGTTGGCCCCTTCACTACTGATGCGCTCAATCAGTGCGTCGGAATCGGCCTCGATGAGGTTGATCTGCCGACCGCTGATATCGCTGAACCCCTGGTACAAGGCGTTGTCAGTGTCGTAGTGGCGGGAGGAGTAGATATTGAGGTCCCCCGACTGCTTAAGGCCTACTTTGGGGCGGAAGGTGCGGCTAGCGACCGGGCGCTTTGCCGCGGCCGGGCGGGAGCGCAGTTGGCCCACGGCGATCGCGGCCGCGGCGGCACTGACGCCCATAAAGGTACGACGAGATAAGTTTTTCATTGGGTTTCTTTCGTCCTTGGCGTTGTTTTTATTGGTGGTCAAGGCTTTGCGTCAGGTTTGGGGGCCTTACCGCTGGGAGCATTATACAGATATTGAGATGCATTCTCAATTAAAAAGCTGCTTTAGCTGGGTTGGCTGTGAGCAGTCGAGCGACTTTAGCCATTGGCGCAGCTTGGAAAGCGCTATTATGTGGCGATCGCAGCTAGTTCCTGCAAGCAAGCTAACGGTGAGGCCAAAGTTTTTGGCAAAGTCAGCGTTGGAATTTTTGTCATTTCAGTGGTGCCTATGGCAAAGCAGTTAACAATAAGTGTCAGAATTGACACACTTGCTAGCGCTACTTCCGGTTGACCCCATGATTCTCTGTATCGGCAACGTCCTCACCGCTGATGAACTGGCCCAAATCTTCGATACCTTGGCAGCGGCAAACTTCGTAGACGGTAAGACCACGGCTGGCTGGCATGCCCGGCTCGTGAAGCAAAACACCCAGCTCCCGAAAGGAGACCCGGCCCTAGACAAAGTGCGATCGCTGGTGGGCGCAGCGCTACAGCGTCATCCCGTATTTCAGATGGCGGTTCGCCCTAAGCGTATCCATCCGATGCTGATCAGCCGCTACACCGGGGGTATGGCCTACGGCACCCACACCGACGATGCCTTGATGGCCCAGCGGACCTTGCGCTCTGACGTCTCGTTTACCCTGTTTCTCAATTCCCCTGAAGATTACCAGGGCGGCGAACTGATCATTGAGGGCACCCAGGGGGAGCAGGAGTACAAGCTCCCCGCCGGGGCGATGATTACCTACCCCTCCTCCACCCTGCACCGGGTTAACGCTGTATCAGACGGCATGCGGCTGGCGGCGGTGAGCTGGGTGCAGAGTATCGTGCGGGACCCGGGCGATCGCGAGATTTTGTTTGATCTGGAGACCGTGCGGCAGGCTGAGTTTGAGCAGCATGGCAAAACCCGAAAGTTTGACCTACTGAGCAAAACCCATGCGAACCTGCTGCGCAAGTGGGCGGAGGTGTAGCGCTGGCTGGCAGCAAACCAGCGCTAAAATAAGAGCCTATTCAATCAGGTCAACCCAGTCCTCAGGCTCTAAGCTGGCTTGAATGGTGAAGCCACCCTGACCGTCGGGCGTGAGCACGAAGCCGATGCCCTGGGGCTCTGGGTAAATTCCCGTTGCGGATTCAAATACGTCGTCATGGCCCACAACGACGGTGTTGGTTCCGGTCGGGGGCACGGCGGTGATCAATGGCATGATGCCCGCCCGCATCTGGGCAATCTGCTCGTCGGTGTACTCCTCAGCCGGGGCAAAGTTTAGGCCTGGCTGCTTGACGTAGCGTCCAAAAGCAATGTCGGCTGTTTGCCAAGCCCGGCAGTATTCACTGGAATAGACCGCGCCGACAGGGATATCCAAGAATCCGAAGGCGGTGCCGATTTGAGTGGCATCCTGCCATCCCGCCTCGCTTAGAGAGCGCTGGGTAGAGCAATCGTTGACGTTGAGGTTGGGGTCTGCCTGATCCGCGTAATCGGCTTCCGTCTGGGCATGACGGAAGAAGATAACGTGCCCGCCTTGCTGAAGGGCGCTGAGCAGTTCTGCGCCGTCTAAGCGGTTTTCAAAGGCAGCGCCCTCGCCGCCTTCTCCGCCTTCTCCGCCTTCTCCGCCTTCTCCGCCTTCTCCGCCTTCACCGCCTCCAGGGGTAAAGATTAGGGTGTCAGTGCCGCCTTCGCCACCTTCACCGCCTTCACCGCCTTCGCCACCTTCACCGCCTTCGCCACCTTCACCGCCTTCGCCACCTTCACCGCCTTGGCTAATTAGCTCAGCAGTGGGAAGATCCGTATCCAGCAGTTCAGATGCCTGGGCCTCAGCAGTGCCTAGGGCGATCGCCCCAGCACTGGCTAGGGCATAGGTTCCAATGCCCGTCCATAATTTCAAAGTTCCTTTCACACCGTATCTCCTCTGTTCTGTCTATCTTGGCAAAAGAACGCGATCTTCCCGAATTTGGGCTGATCTGAAAAATTAAGCACAACGATTATACCGCTAACTGCTGAGACGCATTTTCAATAAGATTGCCCTTGTTGCGTCTAACTACGGTATGTCAAGAAATGCCAATGCCTGCTATGGCCACCGTCACAATTTTTGCTGCAGGGTAGCGCGACACCTGGCTCCGCGGCGCTTTGATTCAGTAGCTTTGATTTAGTAGTAGAGGCACCTTGATACAACCGAATCAGGCTATTCAGATGCCTTATAAGATAGATAAACCCATGTCAGAAGTGTCTTCTGACATGGGTGGGAAAGAATATGCGATGCATTTAATCGTATCAAGCGATCGCAAAGTAATTTAGTCTCTATTGACACAAATTCTCACTCGGCTTCATTGCTGATCGCCCCGTCAGGCAAAATAGCGCCCGTAGTATCCAAGCCATCTAAAGCGCCTGGGTCAAACGTCGCAGCGCTCAAATTAGCGTCGGCAAAGGTAGCCCCATCTAGGGTGGCGCCACTTAGGTCAGCGCCCTGCAAAAAAGCCCCAGTGAGATCGGCGTCTGAGAGGTTAGCGCCGGCCAATGTGGCTTGAGCAAGGGCCGCCGATGACAGGTCAGCGCCGCTCAAATTCGCCTCGCCCAGATCTACGCTGTCGAGCAAGGCATTGCTCAGGTTAGCTCCGCTGAGGTTGCTACCCTTCAGCGCGGCGCGATTTAGCTTTACCCCGCTTAAATCCTGCTGGCTAAAGTCCTGGTTTTGCAGGTCACAGTCTAGGCACTCTTTGGATTCAGGGAAGTTGGCCTCAGGGCTTTCGGTTGGCCCGGCGCAGGCCCCGGCAATCAGACCCAACAGCGCCACGAAGGTGAGCGAGGCTGATGTAAATAGAGAAACGGTCATTGTTTTGGCTGGTCCTAGAGAAGTGATAGGGGAATATGGCTGTGGGCCGGCGTGAGGCGGTCTGGGTTATGCCTTAACCGGCCAAGTGGCTGGCCACAGGTAAACGATATTGGGGGTCGCCCCCCTGACAGCGTCGTTTATTGATGTCCTCCTACTTACGTCTGGTTGGGTGGTTGTGGAAGCTGATTCCACGCCAGCAGTACAGTGCCCGTAGCATCTTGAGTTGGCACGACGCTCAGATAGCTAACGAAAGCTCCCTGGCTTACCTCATACAAGGGAGCGCCAGCGTAGTCCCCCAACTGTCCGACGCTAAAACCCGCCGCCTCAAGCTGCGTCGTGAGCGTCCCTGTCAAGTCGCTAGGCTGAACGGTGGCGGTGTAAGGCGCACTGCTCACTCCAGGCCGCAGCGCGGTGCCGCTAAAAAAGAAGTCGGGATAGATAAAGTCGCTGTAGCGGGCCGGGGGACCGTTGGCAACCTGGCGCAGCGCGCCTTGAAATTCGCTCTCTAGATTGGTTGAGGCCTGCAGCTCAGCCAGATCGACTGGCTCTGCGGCAATGACGTAGACCGATTGTCCTAAATCAGGCTGCAGCAGGCTCAAGTATTCCGTTGTCCCGCCCTTAGTCACTTCAAACACCTTAATACCGCTATCTTCCAAATCATCCCGGGGCTGAACCTGGTAGCCTGCAGCGGTAAGCTGCTCCAGCAAGGCCGCACCGTCCTGACGAAAGTTTCCCCCCGATGTTTGGCGGCAGTTGCCAAGACCAAAGCAACCGGCTTCTGCTGACGGCAGGTGAGGAAAGTCGGCGAAGGGCAATGGCGTTGAGGTTGGTGGGAGGGCCGGAGCAACTTCAGTGTTGGGCAGCGGGGCCACTGTTGAGGGAGCAGATGCGGGCTCAGGGGTGGGTGATGGCGCTGGCGGGGCTACTGATGCCGGTGCGGGCAATGGCGGCGATGCGGGCAGCGGAGGCGGCTGGGGTGACGGTTCGCTGATGGGAAGCTCAACCGGCTGCGGCACCTCAACTAATGGCTCATTAGTGGGCGGGGACGGCTGGTCGGGCAGGGTTGAGAGATCGATAGAGACGGCATCTTCGGGCGACTCTGACTCCGGCTCTTCCTGCGGCCAGGTGGGAAAAAACACCACAATCCCATGGATCAAGAGCGACACCAGCACCATGGGATGAAAAGCCCATTGAGATAGCTTGAGGCGCTTCACCATTGAATCATCATTGAGAAAGTCGTATTGGCTGTGTTGCCAAAGCCAACATTAGGCGACAGCGCTCACCATCACCCAGGGCGTCATCGTGGCGCTGAGCCCGAGCTGGGCTGCCCCCACGCGAATGACCACTGAGCCGCTGGCCTGTTTGCTAACGATGACAACATCAGCGCCGCAGCAAACCCCAAGCTTCTGGAGCTGGCGAACTGTGGCGCGATCGCCCTTCAAAGTACTGACCTGGAGGCGATCGCCCGGCTGCGCCAGATGCAGCGGGAACGCGGATGATGCGGGAACAGCCACATCATCTAAATCACAGGGGATGGTGGGTAGCGCCTCCCGCTCTACGGACCGGCCAAGGTAGGTGAACCCCCAATCATCTTGAGGTGGCGCCGAACGGCGCAGCACGCCCACCCAGGAATCACTACGAAGCAGCTTCTTCAGCATAGTAGTTAGGAATTATTCCGTTTCCGACATGGTAGATCAACTCTGGAACTATTGAAATAAATTCCTGATTGATTTTATCTACGGAGCTTCCCGCAGGATTCACTACATTACCTTTAGGCTGGCCGTTTGTGGCTCAAAGGCTGCGACTTTATTCAGCGTAAATCATCTCAATTACCTGCTGCCGATTCTCAAAAGGGCTAGGGTTATTGAGAATCTACCTCAGTTTAGCGGTGGATATACCAGTAGCCGCCTTAAATCGACGGACAGGCGGGTACTCATACGCGGATTCGTAGTCGATGCAGCTTGCGGCCGCATCGGTACAGGGCCAGCTTGGATGAACCGTGCATTGAAGGTAGCGGCTTCTAGTGAAGTAACGGCAGTGCCGACAGGGTTCGGTCTTCTGCCGCTCTATCTGCAGTAGGGTGCGGCGCAACATGAAGACGGTAATCCACATCAAAGTTGTCAGTAGCGCTGCAGCGATTAGCAGCCCTGTGGTGGGCTCGATGTGCTGCGCTGCATTGGCGAAGATGGACAGCATGGCCCGGCAGTGCAAAAACAACACCTCCAGAGTAGTAGCCCTCCGCACTTGCTGCAAGCAAATTTCAATAAGCTTCTGACAGTCGAGCCGTTGAAGTGCTGCAAGTGTGCACGTTAGCTACGTTGACCCAGTCGCCTAATGCGCGCCGCCTTGCTGCTTAGCTTCACCTGAATATTGCTCAAAGCATTTATTTGGAAACGATACAGCCGTCTTACCACCAACAGCCCAGAGTGCCGTATACAAAACTTTACCCTTCCGGGTATTGCCAATAGCTCCTAACCATGGCAACAATATTTATTGAGAAAAGCTGTCAACAAGCCTATGGACCGCTCCCAATCTCCGGGGCTTGTGACAGAGGCTCATTTGAAGGGGGGCTACGGCGACTGCTCCCCTTTTCCTAAAATTTTCTTCCCCACTAGCGATGCAATGTCCTTGCTGCTCTGATGTTCTACTTCGGCATGTTGACAATACTGGCCTCCACTGGTTCTGTGCAAGCTGTCGTGAGGTCATGCCGCCCTCCGGCCAATCTCAGCAGCCTACACAGGCACTCTGTAAACCACGTCCTCCCAATACATACTAAATGCCACCATGACCACTAAATCCCCCGTCACAGATGTGCTGTGGCTTGACCTAAATGCCGGTTTTCGCCGACTAAATCGAGCCCTTCTGCACCGCCTAGCGATGCGCCATCAAGTAGCCCATTGGGCCTATGAGCAAACGCCTGACGAGCCTTGTTCTCTTGAGGTTTGTGTGACCCTGCTGCATGACTACATTAAGCAACGCGATCGCCCACTGCATTTAATCGGTCACAGCACAGGGGGCTTGGTGGGTCTGCTCTATGCCAGACAATATCCTGAACGCATCACCTCCCTCACGCTGCTGTCCGTCGGCGTTAACCCCGCAATCGATTGGAAAGCCCACTACTACGCTCAGCTCAGACAGATGCACTGCAGTAGGACCCGTCTTTTGGCACAGATCGTCTACGCCCTATTCGGCCAGCCCCCTCGACACTTACTAAGTCACTGGGCCACCGTGCTAGAGCAAGACTTGATTCAGTCCTTCTCCCTTCATTCCCTCACCCAGACGCTGAGCTTGATACCTTCAGGAGTCCCCGTGCCGCTGCTCGTCTGTGGCGGCAGTGAGGACGCTATTGTTGACCCCGCTCAAATTCAGGGCTGGCAACCCTGGCTTAAGCCAGGCGATCGCGTCTGGCTTTGCCCAGAAGGGCGCCACTTCTTCCACGATACCCATGCCGAGGCAGTCGCTGATGAGGTTCTCAGCTTTTGGCAGATGGCGTCTTGGGACTGTAAGTTGCCCTACGCCGCTGTGGGTCTGCTGCCATGACGCCTGCCATAGGACTGACGATAATGCGGTCGGCGCAGACCGTGGTGGTGCCCCTAGCCATCTGGTCGTTGCTGGCGGGCTTTCTAATAGCGATCGCCGCCGCGGCAGTGGATGGGATTCAGAGATTGCGACGACTGCACCAGATTCCCTGCAGCCGCTGCCGGTATCGGACCTGCAGCCCCTACTTAAAATGCGCAGTGCACCCAATGTCTGCCTTTTCTGAGACAGCGATTTCCTGCCGAGACTACGAGCTGGAGCAGCGATCGCTAAAACCAGCCTCTTCCCCGATCTGGTATCCCTGGGCTCAGCATAGCGATCGCAAGCTGAGACTGGATTGCAATACCTCCTCTATTCGTTCTACTGGTTGGCAATGGCTGTAACCTCCCACAATTCGAGCTTTAGCTCCCCTACATTTAGAACATTTGAGCGCAGAGACCACTTGCCCCTTTCAAGCAACTACGTGTGGCAAATTGAGGAGGGCATTGCCCGCAGCCTGACCTGGAGTGCTCAAGGCCATCTGATAACAATGGGAATTTGGGGTCAAGGTGACATTGTTGGCGGCCCCTTAAGCCGGCTCGATCCCTATCAGATCGAGTGCCTACATCCAATTACAGCGTCCTGCCTGCATTTAGATCAATACCTACAGTGGCAAGACGATATTCTCAGGCATCTGTGGCACAGCGAAACACTGTTCAAGATAGTCAATCAGCCATGTCTCTTAGAGCGGCTTGCTCAGCTTTTGGCTTGGCTAGCGCAGCGGTTCGGCCAAACCACATCGCGAGGCTATTTGCTTGCGCCTATTCTTACCCATCAGGAAATAGCGGAAACGCTGTGCACAACCCGCGTTACAGTTACTCGCATGGTAGCGCGCTTGGAGCAAGAAGGGCGATTGATCAAATCTAGAAGGGCGTTGATAAAATTAAAGGACTCCGACCTTAGCTTTACGCGGCGGACCATCTTTTTGCCCTACTAACGACTACAAACCCAAGCAATCCTTAACTGCCCAAGCAAGGCTTTCCAAAGCTGAACGACAGTGGGGCGATCGCGATAAAAGCAGTTATCATTCGGCGCAAGCTTCTGTTTTTGATCTACACAGGCAAGCCGCTGCAGCCTTAGTAAGCGGTACAAACTGGTGTACTGCCGGACCTTGGCAATCGGGGCCGCATAGGTGATTTGATGGCTCCGCGCTGCAGCTAGAAAACGCGCATCATCGTCGGGTTCGCCTTGCTCTGCAATTAGCCAGTATTTGAGCTTGTCAAGCCGTTTACCGCGCAGGATATCAGCAAAGCTAAAGGCGGTAAACCGATGTAGAGACAGCCTATGCAACAGGACCGCCTCTGTAGAAAGACAAGGCTGATATGCAAAAGGTGTGTAAGCCATATAGGCCAAAGCCTACTGACAACAAAGCTTACACACAAATAAGAATGTCACCGAGCCGGCTAAAAAATTTGGCAGGATGAAGCATTGTGTCTAGTTGCAAGGTTTTAGGGCTATTTCAGGGCTGAGCAGTGAGCTAATTCCTGAAACCCATGGGCGGTACTGGACTCGAACCAGTGACATCCTGCTTGTAAGGCAGGCGCTCTACCAACTGAGCTAACCGCCCGCATAACCAGAAACCAAGCTATTGCCCAACCCCGAGCGCGGTACCTTATAGTAGCAGACATACGGCCGCATAGCATCCCTATCGGCGCGAACTTTTTCAACGCTATGCCCTCTGGCCGCACCCACGATCGCATTACCCTCTGGAGCTTACCCGTAGTCGTTTTCGTCAGTCTGCTGCTCACCGGCAGCAGCGCCCTCACCCTCTCAGTGCTGGGAGGATTTTTGTTCGGGGGGCTGATGCTCGGCCCTGACCTAGATACCCGCTCCATTCACTTTCGCCGCTGGGGTTGGCTACGCTGGATTTGGGTCCCCTACCGCAACAGCATTGCCCATCGCTCCCCCCTGTCCCACGGGCCAATTATTGGGACAACGCTGCGGGTTCTCTATGTGCTGGTGCTTTTAGGGCTAGCGATCGCCGTAGGGATGGCCCTGATCAATGAATTGCTTAACCTAACTTGGACTTGGGGACAGCTCCGCGGCACCCTTGAGCTGGGGGTAGTGCGCTACGGCCGGTTTCTCGCTGCCGCAGCGGTAGGGCTAGAGCTAGGGGCATTGAGCCACTACACCGTTGACTGGGGCCTGTCGAGCTACAAGCAGGTGCGCAAGCGCTACCCCACAGAAGGGATACGGGCGCTGCTAATTCCCTTCCAGCCTTCACGCCGGCGTAAGGCGACGCCACAGCGCCGGGCCAAGAGGCCGATGCCCAAAAAGCCCCCGCAACCTGCCCATCCGCCCCGTAAGCAGCGTAGACGCACCAGCGACCCGCCGAAGCCGAGACGTCCTGAGCAGCAGGGCTCGCCATATCATGAAGTAGACTTGCCGGATTTTCGCAACCGCTGAGCGGATCTATCTGCCCAACTTGAGCCTTATAGAAATAGAATATGACCTCGCCCCCTTCTACTGACGCTTCGTCCCCAGTCCTCGCGGCCCTGCAGGCTTTAATTGATGTTGTCGCCCAGCTGCGATCGCCCGAGGGGGGGTGCCCCTGGGACTTGGCCCAGACGCCTCAGAGCCTGATTCCCTATGTAATTGAGGAAGCCTACGAAGTGGCCGACGCCCTGCGGCAGGATGACCCTGCCGAAATTCAAGACGAGCTCGGTGACCTGCTGCTGCAGGTGGTGCTGCAGGCCCAAATTGCCCAGGAGACAGAGCGCTTTACCCTACGGGATGTGGCAGAAGCCATTACCCGCAAGCTGATTCGCCGCCATCCCCACGTATTCGGTGAGCCAGCGGTTGACGAATCAGCGGTTGGTGAGTCAGCAGCAGGTGAAGCGGTAGCAGCAGATATAGACCAGGTGCGTCAGAACTGGGAGGCTATTAAGGCGGAGGAGGCCAAAGCCCAGCAGGGGGACGAGCGGCTGACGCCAAAGCTAGCGAAGTATGGGCGATCGCTGCCGCCTCTGCTTGCCAGCCTCAAAATCTCTAAGAAGGCCGCTAGCGCTGGGTTTGAGTGGGAGAGCGTCGACGGGGTGTGGGACAAATTTCACGAGGAGCTCGGGGAGTTTGAGCATGCCCTCAAGCACGAATCCAAGGCGCGGCAGCAGTCGGAGATCGGTGACCTGCTATTTACTGTCGTCAACTTGGCCCGCTGGTACGGCCTCGATCCGTCGGCGGCCCTGCAGGGAACCAATCAGCGATTTGTGCGCCGGTTTGCCCAGGTGGAAGCCGCGGCAGGACAGTCCTTGCAGGGCTACTCTATCGAGGAGCTAGAGCGATTTTGGCAAGCGGCTAAAGCTAACGATTCTGTTAAATCTGAGGAATAGTCGGTCTACTGTGCGCCGCAAGGGCCTGGTTCAGGCTAGAATACAGAGCACGCCTGGCACCAGCTAGGAGTAAGCTGCGGTTTAAGCCGCGTCAATACGGGGGCATGGCGGAATGGTAGACGCTACGGACTTAGAAAACTGAGCCTTGACGGGGAAACCTGCCAAGTGAATGCTCTCAAACTCAGGGAAACCTAACCCGAATTTCTGCTGATTGCCTTCTCACAAGAAGCGATCGCACGGTATGGCAATCCTGAGCCAAGCCGGTAGGCTGAACAACTATCGGAAGGTGCAGAGGCCCGACGGGAGCTACCCTAACGTTAAGTCGAGGGTAAAGGGAGGGTCCGATTCTCAACGTCAAGCGGCGGCAGCGAAAGCTGCAAAGAGGATGAAAATCCGTTGGCCCTAAAAGGTCGTGAGGGTTCAAGTCCCTCTGCCCCCATCCATACTGTCTTAGCCATCGTCGCAAAGCCTCGCGGCGGTGGCTTGTGATATTGACCCTTTGCCGGGGACATTTTGGGTGAGCTACGCCTCACGCTACCCTTGATGGCGATCTCACTTGGGATGTGATGCCCCTCGCTGAAGATAACCCCAATATAGTGTTTTATAAATATTGGGATAGATTTCAGTAATTGTACTGTGCTGTACGGTTGAATAGTATAAGGGTTCAGTCTATTACGGCTGTATAAGCCGTATTCTTACCGTTGTTTGGCGGTAAGCATCATCATTTCTTAGGCAGATATTCTCTACAAGGGCAGTTATGGCTACCGCTCTGAGCTCTGCTCTAGGAGGAGCCGGTTTTACAGTGCATCGCCTTACCGTTTCCGATGCTGCTCTATCCCAAGGAGTAGCGCGCTAGAAGGATACGCATCATGTTACTTATGGAAGACGTCAGATGCCCCATTGGACTCAGCACCCCTGAGGACCGTCGGTACAGCGTGACAGAAGCCCAAAATGTAATCTTTCAGTATTTATTAAGTATCGTAAAAATCTGGCCTGCCCAGGATGTTTTAGACGAGTTCAAGCATCTATTTATTGAGCACAGCGAGGCGGAAGCCGACAACGATTCGGAGCTGCTAGCGGCTATCTATGCGATCGCCGCCGCCAACCAAGAGAAAGCGTTTAAAAATACCCTGAAGCGGTCCTGCTACATTTTGATCAACAACTGGGACATTGACCGCAATCACCAGGCGGTTAAGCAGTTGGTGCAGCTCTTCTCTAGCGCCATTATCCGGCAACCCTCCACCCGCGCTTTTCATAACCGCCTGCGGCAGTGGGTGCACAATTTTACCCGCAGCCAAGACTTCAAAGAGCTAGCGCTGTTTGCCGCCCGGTATGACGAGTTTGAGCGCCTTCACTGGAGCCAGCGCTACGCTGCCTACCTGCTGATGTCCCAGTATGTCGATAAAACCAACTCTCGGGAGCAGCGCCAGGCCGCTAAATCCTTTTCTCGCCAGCTCAAAGACCGCTTCAAGCTAGATTTGGCCCTCTACACGGCTTTTTCAGAGGCTGAGACCGCGCTACAAGCTCAGCAGCGGGTCAAGGACCCGACCGTCCTAGGGGAGGATAGCCTGCAGCAGATTAAGCGAATTTTGGCCTATAGCGGCCCCTTTAACTACGAGCACCTGGCAAGGCTGTTTCGCGGCCGCACCGCAGGGCTGAAATATCGCCGATTTAAGCGCCATCTGTACGATTACCTCAGCGATCCTGCTGTCCATAACGGCACCTCTCTATTAGGGGAGCGGCTCAAGGCGAAGCTGGCCACCCTATATCCTGCCTACGAAAAGCGCCCGGTGGATGAGGCGCTGCTGCTGCGCACCTGTAACCGGCTAATATCGAGCCTGATCACCGAAGATCACCAAAACCCTTCAGATATCTTTTTATGGACCATTGCCCAAGAGAGCCCTATGGTGATCGTAATCACCCTCTTGCAGCTTCTTCTAATTAGCCCCAAGTCTCGAACCCATTTAGAGGCTCGTATCGCCGATTTGGTTCGCTACTACGAGAGCTACCCCGAAGCTGAATGCCGCTGGATCATCCACTTCTTCGAAATGTTCAACGTCACCATGACGGTCCACGTCGAAGATATCCGCTATAGCTTGATCCAGGTAGACGCCCTTGAGGAGCCATCATCCCCTCAGGACTGCCGCATCTTCTCCCAGCTCAAGCATGGAGCCTTACCCCCAGAAGCTCAGGAGCTGCCAACCAACCCCTTTGTCTACGAGGCTGAAGTCTCCGCTTCATAGTTGACAATGCGAGCAAAATCGGTGGGCTCTAGGCTCGCACCCCCTACCAGCACCCCGTCAATCTCGGGCTGCTGCATGATCTCATCAATGTTGCCGGGTTTAACAGAGCCCCCGTACTGAATGGAAGTATCGGGGTTGGGCAACTGCTTGCGAATCAAGCCGATAATCCGGTTAGCCTCAGCGGCCTCACAGGTTGCCCCCGTACCAATCGCCCATATCGGCTCATAGGCCACAATTAGCCGCGAGCCGTCTACCCCCTGCAAGTCGGCCTTAAGCTGCTGGGTAATCACCGCCTCCGCCTCACCGGTGTCGCGCTGCTGCTTCGTCTCGCCGACGCAGAGGATGGGGGTAAGGTGGGCGCTTTGGGCGGCTCTGAGCCGGAGGTTGACGGTTTCATCCGTTTCGCCAAAGTACTGTCGCCGCTCGCTGTGGCCGATGACCACGTAGCGCACACCGAGCTCTAGGAGCATGTCGGCTGAAATCTCGCCGGTATAGGCACCGGAGCGCTCCCAGTGAACGTTCTGCCCTCCTAGCTTCACCCGGCTACCGTGCAGATTTTTCGACATTGCCGTCAGAGCGGTAAAGGGAACACATAGGACAATCTCACGGTTATCTGGGGTGCCATCCAGATGGTTGAAGAAGCTAATCAGAAAATCTAGCGCTTCTGACTGCGTCTTATGCATTTTCCAGTTTCCAGCAATGACGATGTTGCGCACAGGTCGGCTCAATTAAGTGTTCAATGTGATTTATAGACAGGATCCTACCCTCTGAGCGGCTTCTGAGGCAATTCGCTTTGCGAGTCGGCCATGGGGCGGGTAAGATACCTGACCTACTGCAGCCATCTGCAGCCATCTGAAGGCAGTCGTCTATCCCAACCCTAGGAAAAAATGAATCTTTGTTGCGCCCTCGGCAAGCAAAAGTGTGGGAGACTTATTGTCGATTGCGGCAGTCGTGGTTCTGCTGCAGCCCGCCTTTCCGCTTTGCAATCGCGACTGTGACAAGGACCATAACGACTGCGAGTTTTGAGCAGGTAGATTTATGACAATGCTTCTGTTGGCATCGCTGATTGATGGACTTAGCGCGTTTGACCTCGTAAGCGTTGGTCCAGGGGCGCTCGCCTCTGGGCTGGTCCCGGGCCTCGCTGACGCCGGGCTGCTGAAGCTGACGGTTGTGCATGGTCACGGCGGGCTGGCTGATGCGGCACCCCACTGGATCGTCCTCGCCCAACAGTTTGACACCGACGTTTTTTCAGGCTTTCGCGCCTGGTGGAGCGACTTCGTCTCCTCCGGGAAAATTTGGACACTGATTTTTGGTATCGTGCTGGGCTACCTGTTGAGGGCACTGACCACCTATGGCTAGGGCTATGCCTACTGCTTATGACTGCGTACTTTTCGGTGAGTAGACTGCCTACCGTTCTTTTAGTCAATCAGCCCCTCTCCTATGACGAATCCCCAAACCTGGAGCCAGCGCTTTGAATCGGCGCTTCACCCGGCGATCGCGAGCTTTAACGCTAGTATCGGTTTCGACATCGCCCTGCTGGAGTACGACATTGCTGGGTCAAAGGCTCATGCCCAAATGTTGGGCCATACGGGGGTGATTTCCCAAGATGAGGCGCAGCAGCTTGTCTCCGGGCTAGATAAGGTGCTGGAGGAGTACCGCACGGGTCAGTTTAACCCCGGCACCGATGCGGAAGACGTGCATTTTGCCGTAGAGCGCCGGCTGACGCAGCTCGTGGGGGACGTGGGCAAAAAGCTACATACAGCGCGATCGCGCAACGACCAAGTGGGCACCGATACGCGGCTGTATCTGCGGGAGCAAATTGACGGCATCCGTGAGCAGTTAGTGGCCTTTCAGCAGGCCTTACTCAGCCACGCCCAACAGCATGTAGAGACCTTGATTCCCGGCTACACCCACCTGCAGCGGGCCCAGCCCTTGAGCCTAGCCCACCACCTGCTGGCCTACGTAGAGATGGCTCAGCGGGACATCGAGCGGCTGGGGGATGTACGGCGGCGGGTGAATCTGTCACCCTTGGGCAGCGGCGCTTTAGCGGGGACGACGTTCCCGATTGACCGGCGCTACACCGCTGAGCTGCTGGGCTTTGACGGCATTTACGCCAACAGCCTAGATGGGGTGAGCGATCGCGACTTTGCCATTGAGTTTCTGGCGGCGGCCAGCCTCATCATGGTGCATCTGTCGAGACTGTCAGAAGAGATGATTCTATGGGCCTCGGAGGAGTTCCGGTTTATCACCCTCACCGACTCCTGCTCGACCGGATCTAGCATCATGCCTCAAAAGAAGAACCCCGATGTACCGGAGCTGGTGCGAGGCAAGACGGGGCGGGTATTCGGTCACCTGCAGGCGCTGCTGACCTTGATGAAGGGCCTGCCCCTGGCCTATAACAAGGACCTGCAGGAAGATAAAGAAGCTCTATTTGACGCAGTGACCACGGTTGGGGGATGCCTAGAGGCGATGACGGTGCTGCTGCAGGAGGGTATCGTTTTCCGGCCCCAGCGGCTTAACCAAGCGGTGACCGAAGACTTCTCCAACGCTACCGACGTGGCGGACTACCTGGCAGCAAAGGGGGTACCGTTTCGGGAGGCCTACAACCTGGTGGGTAAGGTGGTCAAAACTAGCCTGGCGGCGGACAAGCTGCTCAAGGACTTGACCCTGGCGGAGTGGCAGAGCATCCACCCCGCCTTTGAAGAGGATATCTACCAGGCGATCGCCCCCCAGCAGGTGGTCTCGGCCCGTAACAGCGAAGGGGGGACGGGGTTTGAGCAGGTGCGCCAGGCCCTACAGCAGGCCCAATCGCGGATAACGCAATAAACATCGTCGGGGCAGTGCCGTGCCCTCTGACCTGACGGTTCTGGCCTGGGTCTAGGTGGCAAAAGATTGCAAACCGTGAACCTAGGTTACTAGTTGTGACGTTGTGCGGCTTACCGACCCTGCTGCAGCGGGAAAGGTTTCTATGCTGTGGGTATGGCGATCGCGCCTTTTGATGTGAACGATATATTCCGCTGGGCATGGCATGCCATGCCCCTAGGCAACACGACCCTTCTGTAGGGCACAGGGCCTGTGCCCTTACCGCCCCCATACATCTCCTCATCAACTATGACTCAGCACTCCATTTCTACCCGCAATTCCTTTGCCACCAGCAGCGTCATTGCCACCACCGGTCCTGACGCCCCCAACTGGCAGCGCCTAATCTTGGTCACCGGTATTCTGTGGCTCGGCGGCACCCTAGTGCTCGACCTGATCGTCATGCCCACCCTCTACATGTCCGGCATGATGACAGACGCCAGCTTTGCGCCCATGGGCTACACCCTGTTCTCTAACTTCAATCACATGGAGGTAGTCTCCGCCGCCATGCTGCTGACCGGCACCCTGGCGCTGCACCGCCACTCCCCCCGGGCCGGGGTCCAGGCCATTATCGCTGCGGCCATGCTACTTGCCCTTAGCCTGTTCTACACCTACGGCCTCACCCCCGACATGATTGCCCTCGGTGCCCACCTCAACCTGCTGAAGACCACGGGCATTCCCCACAGCATGGATGTGATGCACGGCGAGTACTTTGGCCTGGAGTTGGTGAAGCTGGGTCTGGTGATGGGCCTGATCAAGCTCTCCCAGCGCTAGGTATAGCGTGGTGTTCCTTTTCAGGGGAACACCGCACGTCGCAGCCTACGGTAGCACTACCTCCCCTTCCCCCGGCACCACCTCCCCCAGCACCCAAGCCCGCACTCCCTCGGCCTGGAGCTGGGCGATCGCCCTATCTGCGTCGTCGGGGGGCACAATCACCACAAAACCGACGCCCATATTAAAGGTGCGATACATCTCTGGCTTCGCCACCCCGCCTTTAGCTGCGATCCAGTTGAATAGGGGTGGAACATCCCAGGGCTGCGCTTGCACCGACTGACCCGCACCGAGGCAGCGGGGGAGATTTTCCGGTAGGCCACCGCCCGTGATGTGGGCCATGCCATGGACAGCCACACTGGATTTCAGCAAGGCCAAGATGGGCTGCACGTAGATCTGCGTGGGGGTCAACAGCGCCTCCCCCAGGGTCTGATTAGTGAAGCCATCTTCAGGGCGATCGCCCAGATCGACGTTGGCCACCTCCAAAATCTTGCGCACTAGGCTAAACCCATTGCTGTGGACACCGCTGCTGGCCAGGGCGATCGCTACATCCCCCAGCCTAACCTGGGAGCCGTCTAGAATTTGAGACTTCTCCACTACGCCGACACAAAAACCCGCTAAATCATACTCCTGGGGCTGGTAGAAGCCAGGCATCTCAGCGGTTTCGCCCCCCAGCAGGGCGCAGCCCGCCTGGCGACACCCTGCGGCAATACCTGTCACCACCTGAGCTAACTGTGCCGGCTCTAGCTGGCTAGTGGCAAGATAGTCGAGGAAAAATAGCGGCTCCGCCCCGCAGGTGAGGATGTCGTTGACGCACATGGCCACCAGATCGATTCCCACGGTGTCGTGGCGGTTGAGGCGGTGGGCCAGCTTCAGCTTGGTGCCAACCCCATCGGTACCGCTGACTAGCACCGGCTGCTGATAGCCCTGGGGTAGCTCAAATAGACCACTAAACCCGCCGAGCTGACCCAATACCTCAGCGCGGTGAGTGCTGGCGACGGTGTCTTGGATGCGCTTGACAAAGTCGCGTCCCGCTTCGATGTCGACCCCGGCCTGTTTGTAGTCCATGGCAGCCTCTTCGGCATAATTACCGCGATTTTACGCTGGGCGGTAGAGGCCGTGCCGTGGCCCCGTCGTCTACCCGACCTAAATTCTATAGCAAGTGGACTGACTTGTTAGGACGCCTGCGCCCCAGTCGCCGATCCATCGCCGGGCGTCGATAGGAAAACAAACCATGACGCCCTAAAATGGTGAGGTTTGTCATCGATGGGCGCACCCCCTGTGAAGCTATCCGTTTTTCATACCCCTGAACAGACGCCGGCCGATACCCTTCCCGACTGCGCGATCGCCATCGACGTGCTGCGGGCCACCACCACCATTGCGACGGCTCTGGCCCATGGCGCGGAAGCGGTGCAGGCGTTTAGCAACATTGACCTCCTACTGAGTACCAGCACCGACTGGCCCGCCGATAAGCGTATTCGCGTGGGGGAGCGGGGTGGCTCCATGGTAGAGGGGTGCGACATGGGCAATTCACCCCTAGACTATGTGCCAGAGCGGGTGGCCGGTAAGCGAATCTTTTTGAGCACCACTAACGGTACCCGTTGCCTAGAGCGTATTGCCCAAGCCAAAACGGTGCTGACGGCGGCCTTAGTAAATCGCCATAGCGCTACGAGCTACCTGCTGGCGCAGCGGCCTGAGACGGTGTGGCTGGTGGGCTCTGGTTGGGAGGGCAGCTATTCTCTTGAAGACACGGTGTGTGCCGGGGCGATCGCCGCGGTGCTGGCGGAGTCTGTGCCTCTAGTGGATCTGGCAGGCAATGACGAAGTGGTGGGGGCGATCGCCCTATTTGAGCAGTGGGCGGCAAACCTGGAAGGGCTGATGCACCAAGCGAGCCACGGGCAGCGGCTACTAGGACTCAACAACACCGCTGATCTGGTCTACTGCGCTCGGCTCGACAGCATCGATGTGCTGCCAAAGCAGAGCGAAGCCAAGTTGCTGAAGGCGGGCTAAATTTGTAGGCTAAATTCCTACCTCACCGGTAAGGCACGACGTGCCCCACCGGAGCGGTGCTAGCTCACACGCGGCAGCGCCCCGCGTCGCAGGCGGCCTGCCGCTGGCTAACGATAGTGTCCAGGTCAGGGCGTCCGGTCATTGCCAGCCGCCGGTCCGCCCACAGGTCGTAGACCTTATCAACGATAGGCCGAATGACGGGCCAGCGGGTAGCGGCGTATACCCAGCCCATATCCAGCGCGGCATAGACACGGCGAAACACCTCCACATTTTGAATCACGCTGCCATCCGGCAAGATGGCGTGGATGCGGCCCATGGCCGTCTCAAAATCGACGCCGCCATTTTCTGCTGGGTCGTAGTCCGGGTCAGCAATATCCACAAAGGCGACCCGCCCGCGTCCAGCGTCGCGCTTTTTGAGAAAGTTGACCTCCCGCAGGCA
>JBCCAG010000384.1:0-4468 GCA_039814955.1 Cyanobacteria bacterium P01_A01_bin.135 | reverse complement strand
GCGGGTCTCTCTGCCTTTGTCCCAACAGCCAGGTTCTGCCTGGGTGCAGCCTGATCCCCTAGGGGTAGTGCTGATTATCGGGCCGTGGAACTACCCATTTCAACTGCTGGTGTCGCCGCTGATGGGGGCGATCGCGGCGGGTAACTGCGCCATCCTCAAGCCTTCGGAGCATGCCCCGGCTACTTCGCGGGTGGTGGCAGAACTGATTGAAGCTACCTTTGCGCCAGAGTACATTGCGGTGTTAGAAGGTAGCGTCGAGACCGCCCAGGCCCTGCTGGCGCAAAAGTTTGACCACATCTTTTTTACCGGCGGCACCCGCGTGGGTCAAATCGTGATGGAGGCCGCCGCTAAGCACCTCACCCCGGTGACCCTGGAGCTGGGGGGCAAGAGCCCCTGCATCGTCGATGGGGCGACGGACCTGCGCGTTGCTGCCCGGCGCATTATCTGGGGCAAGTTCGTCAACGCGGGGCAGACCTGCGTCGCGCCGGATTACCTGCTGGTGCAGGAAGAGGTGAAGCCAGCGCTGCTGGAGCACCTGCAGGCTACCCTGCGAGAGTTCTTCGGCGATGCGCCGCAGCAGAGCCCGGACCTGGCGCGCATTGTGAACCAACAGCAGTTTGACCGGCTGGTGGCGCTGCTAGAAGGCGGTGCTGGTGATGTTATTACTGGGGGGCAGCACGACCGCAGCGATCGCTTCATTGCCCCTACCGTGATCGACAACGCGAGCTGGGATGCCCCAGTAATGAAGGAGGAGATCTTTGGCCCTCTGCTGCCGGTGCTGACCTACCGCCGCATTGAGGAAGCGATCGCTCAGATTAATGCGCGGCCTAAGCCGCTGGCGCTATACCTATTTACTACTGACGCAGCGCTACAGGACAAGGTATTGAGCGCCACCTCCTCCGGCAGCGTCTGCCTCAACGACGTGTTTTTGCAGGTGGCGGTATGGGACTTGCCCTTTGGCGGGGTGGGCCAGAGCGGCATCGGCGCGTACCACGGTAAGGCTAGCTTTGATACCTTCTCGCACCAAAAGAGCGTCCTCAAGAAGCCGCTGTGGCTAGACCTAGGCTGGCGCTACGCCCCCTACACCGAGAAGTTTCGGCTGCTGCTACCCCTCAGCAAACTGGGCTTTCTAAAGAAGGTGATTGGGCTTTCGTAAGCGCTAGCGCAGCTTACGGTTAGCCCAGGCTAAAAACTCCTCCAGGGAAAACACCTGAATGGATTTGGCGATCGCCCCTGATGACAGATATTTCCGCTGCGCTACCGCATCCCGCAGCCAGGCGATCGCCCCCGGCTTGGCGCCGCCCCCACCCACGATGATGATCACATCTTCGGGGATGGCTTCCACGCAGTTGAGGTAGAGGTAGGGGAACTTCTCGTCTACTGAGCCGGTGGACTGCTGCCACTTACATTCAATGCGGGTGTTGAGGCCGAAGCGCTCAGACTTGACCAAAAACTCGGTATAGCCCTGCTGGCCGTAGATGGTGGTGTAGGGCACATGCTTTAGCAGCAGCTCCAGGCCGTATTTCTGAGGCTTTTTGCACCAGGCGCTGTAGCGCACTACCTCAAAGCCGCGCCCCTCAAAGGTGGGAATCACGGTGCGCTCAAGGATCTTTCCCTGCTGGTTGGCGGCTCCGCCTTGGGTCAGTGCCATAGCGATTCGGGTGCTTCAAGAAGATTCAAGTGTAGTTCGTCACCAGCACTTCCGGCACCTTACCCCGCCGCCCCGCTTTGCTGTTCACCAGCCGCGTGGCGTACACCAGCTCAACCTTGAACTCAGCGTACAGATCCCGCACTAGCGGCGCGGAGGAATTAGAGACCATGAACCGCACCCCAACTTGGTCAAGCTCCCGGCACAGGTCTCGCAGGGCGTACTGCATATCCCGGTCAAAGCCGTCCTTGGTGTAGCCCGTGAAGTTAGCGGTGGCGCTGAGGGGCGCGTAGGGGGGGTCGAAGTAGACGAAGTCCCCCGGTTTAGCGCGATCGCGAACCCGACGAAAGTCGGCCTGCTCAACAGCAACGCCCTGGAGCACCTGACTGCAGGCCCGCAGGTTCTCCGCGTCCACAATGGTGGGGTTGGTGTAGCGGCCAAAAGGCACATTGAACTGGCCTTTGGAGTTAACCCGGTACAGCCCGTTGTAGCAGGTTTTGTTGAGGTAAATCAGGCGGCTGGCCCGCTGCACCGGAGTCCAGGTACCGTAGTCCGCCGTGCGGTCGATGCGGCGCAGATTGTAGTAGTAGTCTTTGTCATAGATGTGCCGTCCCATGTCGGCAATCAGCGCCTCGACATCGTCGCGAATTACCTGGTAGAGCGACACCAAGTCGGCGTTGATGTCGGTCAGAACGGCGTGGCGCGGCTGCAGGTGAAAAAACAGCGCTGCGCCGCCCAGGAAGGGCTCGAAGTAGCGATCGCCGCTTTGAGGAATGCGCCGCATAAGCTCAGGCAATAGCTGCGTCTTACCACCCACCCACTTGATGAACGGGCGTGGGGGAGGCGTCAGGGTGGCTCTAGCGGCATTCACTATGGCGTGACGAGCTGGGATAAAACGACTGTACTATTCTATGGCGCGCTGGTCCGTCTGGCAACCAGATGGCCTAACCACATCAAAACCACTATACCTATGAAAATCTTGATTCAGCTAATGCCCCATACGCCAGATGTAGGGACATGGCAATGCCATGTCCCTACCGTACTTATAGATTCGACATCACGTCCCGCGCTGCGGCCAGGGTCTGGTCCACCAGTTCATCGGTGTGGGCCAAAGAAGTAAAGCCCGCCTCGAACTGCGACGGCGCGAGGTAAATGCCCCGCTCCAGCATTCCCCGGTGGAAGCGGCCAAACTTCTCCAGGTCCGACTCCTTAGCCTGGTCGTAGTTGTGCACCGGACCCGGGTTGAAGAAGAAGCCGAACATAGCGCTGATGGAGCCGCCGTAGGCTTCGTGACCGTTCTCTTGCGCGACGTTCAGCATCCCCACCGCCAGGCGCTTGGTTACCTGATCTAGGTATTCGTAGGCCCCTGGCCGCTGCAGCAGCTCCAGGGTTTTAATGCCAGCGGTCATGGCTAGCGGATTACCAGATAGGGTGCCCGCCTGGTACATCGGGCCCGCCGGGGCCACCATCTCCATAATGTCCCGCCGACCGCCGTAGGCCCCTACGGGCAAGCCGCCGCCGATGACCTTACCCAAGGTAGTGAGGTCGGGGGTGACGCCGAACTTTGCCTGTGCGCCGCCGTAGGAAATCCGGAAGCCGGTCATCACTTCGTCAAATACCAGCAGCGCCCCGTGCTGTTGAGTTAGCTCCCGCAGGCCTTCTAAAAAGCCAGGCTGTGGGGGAATAAAGCCGGAGTTGCCGACAACGGGCTCTAAAATCAGGCCGGCGATCTCGCCAGGGTTACTTTCAAATAGCTTCTTGACCGCTTCTAAATCGTTGTAGGGGGCAGTGAGGGTATCGCTGGTGACCGCCTTAGGGACACCGGGGGAATCGGGCAACCCTAGGGTGGCAACCCCAGAGCCTGCCTTGACCAAGAACATGTCGGCGTGGCCGTGGTAGCAGCCTTCGAACTTGATTACCTTTTCGCGTCCGGTAAAGGCTCGCATGAGGCGCAGCACCGCCATGCAGGCTTCCGTACCCGAGTTCACAAAGCGCACCATCTCAATGCTGGGCACGGCGTCGATCACCATTTCCGCCAGCACGTTTTCTAGGTAGCAGGGAGCCCCAAAGCTAGTGCCCTTGTCTAGCGCATCCCGCAGCGCCCCGATCACTTCTGGGTGGGTATGGCCGCAAATGGCGGGTCCCCAAGTGCCGACGTAGTCGATGTACTCGTTGCCATCCACGTCCCAAATGTGGGCTCCCTTGACGTGGTCAAAGACAATGGGCTGACCGCCGACGGATTTAAAGGCCCGCACGGGGGAGTTGACGCCGCCGGGCATCAGGCTTTGCGCCGCTGAAAAAATCTCTTCTGATTTAGTGGTTTTAATGGGTGTACTAACCAATGCTCTCTCCTTGGGTATCTATACTCGCTTTTGAGTCGGCGATCGCAGCATTAAGCAGGAGGACATAAATAAACGACGCTGGTTAGGGGCGAACCCCGACATCGTTGACTTGTGGCCAGCCACTTATGAGTCTGTAGCAGTTATCTATTATGCAATTGATTTGAGCCTCTGCTCAGCAGCTTTAGTAAAGCTAAAGATTAGGCGACACAGGTGATGCAGGCCGCTGGTCGGCGGAACCGGGGACGACAAGCTTTGCTTTTCTTAACAAATTCCTGTAATAAATCTATCAACAAGTCTAGGAAACGCTACAAAGCCGCTGCCGGTTGCCAGGTTGTGGCTCGTCATCCCTACTCTGCCGGTTGCGGTTGGCGTCAGGTAAGCCGGTAATTATGACCAGAATAGGGTTGAGCCGGGGTTCCTCAACAGCGCCGCGGTGCGTTGGCGTTCGTCTCTACATTGAATTAGCCCCCAACTCATT
>JBCCAG010000431.1:0-4115 GCA_039814955.1 Cyanobacteria bacterium P01_A01_bin.135 | reverse complement strand
CTATGGCCAGCAGGACGATTTGCGCCTCAGCTATGTGGTGTGGCAGGAGGGGGTAACGCCGACGGTGGTAGTAGAGCTGATTTCTCCTGGCACCGAGCGGGAAGACTATGGCCAAACCCTCCGGGATGCGGCTCGCCCTCCTACAAAATGGGAGGTGTATGAACAAGTACTGCGGATTCCGTATTACGCCATCTTTAATCGCTATACCGACGAGCTGCAGGCGTTTCAAAATGTGGCGGGTCGCTATGAGGCGCTACCGGTGACGGAGAGCCGGGTGTGGCTACCGCATTTGCAGCTTGGCCTTGGCTTGTGGCAAGGGAGCTATCAAGGAAATAGCCGCCGCTGGCTGCGCTGGTACCTGGCGTCCCAAGATTGGGTGCCGATGCCGGAGGAGCAGCTGCAGCAAGAGCGCCAGCGGGCGGAGCAGGAGCGCCAGCGGGCAGAGCAGGAGCGCCAGCGGGCAGAGCGCCTAGCGGCGCGGCTGCGGGAGTTGGGGATAGACCCGGAAGTACCCTGACCTTACCGCTGCGATCGCCCTCCCACCAACACCGGAGATAGATTGCGTAGTGCCGTCTCCACCTGAGTCCCATCCATACCGGGCTGAATGGCCGGATTGTAGAGCATCTCAATCACCGCTTCATCCAGGTCTGTGTAGCGCGTTGTGCCGGTCCAACCTTGGTAAAAGATGCTGTCTCGGTAGCGCATCGAATCCCGCAGCAGGCCCAGGGACTGGGTCAACTCTTCGCGAATCAGGTGGGCTCGCTCCGTCGGGGTAATGTCGTTAGTGCTGGTTACCAAGATGCGGGCCTTGTAGATCTCGTTGTTCCGCCAGTTCACATAGGCAAACCCCAGGTTACCCGCCCGGTAGTTGGGCTCATAGCGACTGAACTCGCTGTGGGGCACGAAATACATATCTACATTGGCCTGGCGAGTATCGTTCGCCGCTAGAACATTGACGCTCACTTGATCGCGGGTGCTCTGGCCCAGGAGGCGGTTGAGGTCCTGAACTATCTGAGCCAACGCCGCTTCATCGGCGCGGGTCGGGGTGCCATGCACCCGGATGTTGACAGGGCCACGCCACTTGCGAATCCGAGGGCTGGCATTGCCGAATTCACTGCCGAGGGCAATCTCCTTGAAGTAGTCGATCTCTTCAGCAGTGTAGCCCGTGGGGGCCGTCATCGGGGTGATGGTGGGGGCGACAGCCTGACGCGATTCGCTGACCTCTTCTACCACAGGGCGGCTGACGGCCATTGCCACCGGGGTAGCAGCCTCAGGAACGCTACGGCTCCACGCTGGAGAGGTGCCGCGGGCGTGGGGAGAGCGCTGGGATACGGAAACCCTGGGCAAATTGCCACCAGTCGCTGGACCTGCCTGGCCGCGATCGCGGGCGGAGGGCTGAGCCACCGGCGGTGACGGTAGGCGTGAGGTTTGGACGGCCTGGATGGGACTATCCGCTTGTCTTGATGGGGCTGTGGGCTGGCTGACCGCACCGACGGGGGTCGCTTGCCTAGGCGACTGGGCTGTGGACTGATGGGCTTGGCTAATATTGACTGCTTGTCTAGACGATTGGGCCGGGAGTTGACTGGCTTGGCTAACATGGGCTGCCTGGTGGGGTGATTCGATATGGGCTGCTTGCCTGGCGTTCCGCTGGCTACCCTCCTCGCGAATCAGGTCGCCCCGCACCCAGCCGCGCTCCCCGCCAGCCAGCTCCACCAAGTACCACTGGAAGTTGTCATCGGTGCCGCGGGTCTGCTGCAAAATGGTGACGCGGCTACCAGAGCGGCCATCAGCCTCTACGGGCGATCGCAGGCTGGGCTGGCGGCGAATGTTCACCCAACTGCCACTAAAGCGCGTTGTCAAGATCCCAGAACGCTGGGTGGCTTGGGCGCTGGGCTGGGTGGGTCGCCGGGCAATTTCTATAGGGGCCTCTGCTAGAGGCACATTGAGGGAAGCTGCTGCCGTAGGCGCAGCGACGGCTACCCCGCCCAGGTGAGCAACCACAGCAGCAGCAAGCAGAGCGGGTAACGATGCCATGTCAGTAGTCTCCGAGGGTGCATAAGAACGCGCTGACCAGGGGGGCTACGGCTCACTTTGCAGTGCTGCCGGTAGAGGCTAGATTGCCGGGCCGCTGGATTACTTCTATGGTGGCGACTACCGCAAGCAACGCCGCCGGCTTCTATTGAGCTTTTTAAGCTGGACTAGGGCGAGTTTATTGACGTTGGGACGATATCTGAGCGGCCTCCCCTCGGTTAGACTGGGTTGACCAATGGCTAGAAGCTCGGCAGCGCGGGCGAAGTAGGCTAAGGAACGTTTCTACTCTCTATGGTCAGCCGCCATCTCTCTCCAGGCAAACCGGGGCCTAGCTCCATCCGAAAAAATTCCCGTTGCCTCAACCACTGTCCCAGGCGTCACACCTAAGTATCACAGTCAGAAGGCGGCTTCACAATACTGTCCAGGGCGACAACAAGCTGCTGGGCAACCTCCCTGGGGACGCCATTTTCTCCCACGGTGAAGCGCAGGTCCGCCTGGGCATAGAGCGATCGCCGCTCGGCCAAAATATCCGTGAGCACCTGGCGCGGGTCGGGGTGCTGCAGCAGCGGACGGCTGGAATCGCGGCTGACTCGCTCGTAGAGCACATCGATGGGCACATCCAGCCACACCACCGCGCCGTAGTGCAGGTAGCTCCAGTTCTTCTGCGCTAGGACAATGCCGCCCCCGGTGGCAATCACTGACCGCTGGTAGGCGCAGATACTGCTCAGCACTTGAGTTTCTAGGTGGCGAAACTCGGCCTCCCCCGACTCGGCAAATAGTTGAGTAATCGGCTTGCCGGTGACCTTTTCCACCACTTGATCGGTGTCGAAGAAGCGATAGCGCAGGAGTTTTGCCAAGTGGCGACCCACGGTGGTTTTGCCGCTGCCCATCATCCCCACCAGGTAGATATTGACGCCCTGCAGCGCGGCCCTAATTTCTTCAGCAGACTTGGTCATCGGTGTCGCCTGTCTAAAGGTTACCGCCGAGGAATCGCTGCGCCATCAACAGGCAAGCAATAGATTTGGCGTCCACGGCCACCCCATCACAGATGGCCTGCTCCAGCTCCTGGGGCATAATCAGAACCACCTCAATGTCCTCGTCCTCATCCTGGCTGGGGGGAATCTCCAGCTTCTCCAGGTCCTGGGCCAAAAAGGCGTAGATAATCTCATCGGAGTAGCCCGGAGCCAGGTAAAACTGCCCCAGCTTTTGCCACTGGCTGGCCCGGTAGCCCGTCTCCTCCTGAATTTCTCGCTCTACGGTGGATTCAGGGGTTTCATTGGGCTCAATGGTGCCCGCCGGAAACTCCAGCAGTCTGCCCTGGGCCGCAAATCGGTACTGCCGCACCATGACCAGCTCACCCGCTGCGGTAAGGGGGACGGCGACGGCCCCACCGGGGTGACGAATACATTCCCACTCCCCCTCAACCCCGTTGGGGAGCCGCAGCCGGTTGACTTCGTAGCTAAATTTACGTCCCTGGTAGCGGAGGCGGGAGCTCAGCAACTGCGCGGGTTCTTGTCCAGTGGTCATTCTAATAGATAGGCCGAGATAGGCCGAATAATTCACGGCGATCGCTTCGAGGCTAGCCGCCAACGTTGCAATCGTCTCCCCTCTATTGAATCACGGCTGAATCACGGCAGCTTAGATAATAGGCCGCACAATCGAGTTGTATGCCGGATGATACGCTCCCTAAAAGAGCGATCGCTCGAACTTATCGCTGTCCTTAGCCCAGTAGTCAGGGCAGTCCAGGGCTTCGTTAGTCATGGCCCGGTAGGGGTGGACGGCGCACCGCAGGTGGACACTATCGCCCTTGAAGCGGCAGGTTTGGCAGGGGAGCGGCGGGCGGCGGCGCTGGGTGCGCGCTGCCTTGCGGGGCGACTTGAGCAGCGATCGCCCTAGAAATACCAGCAGGCCAGTGACTACCATGACGCCGACGGTCAAAATCGTTTCGCCCTGGGGAATGGTCTGCTGAGCAGGGGTCCGAGTTGTACTGGAATTAGCTGCGGTGGAGGCAATGGTCTGCGCCGCAGGCGTGGGGGTATGATCACCAGTCATGGCGTTGATGGAAGTTTTGGTGTGAGAGCGTT
>JBCCAG010000491.1:0-3727 GCA_039814955.1 Cyanobacteria bacterium P01_A01_bin.135 | reverse complement strand
CCTCCCCACATCACCATGGTCGAGACCTATCAGCCCATCCTCACCAAAGAAGACGTCAGAACGCGATCGCTCCTGCGGCGACGACTGGTGCCCGAAGGTAGCGAAGTGATCGTGCTATATCGCGATGGGCAAGCGCCGCTGGTCATCAAACCCGCCGATAAAATTCCGCCCCGGGCCGACCTGCTGTTTGGCAACTACCGCTGGCTATACAAAGTCAATGTGGGCCATCACATCTGGCGCTTTTCTCTGCAGCTGCGCTCCCGCACCGCCGCCTTCAAGTTCCAGGCGGAGGTGACCCTGAGCTGCTGCGTAGATGACCCCGTCACCGTCATCGAGCGGTTCTCTGGCCAGACGGATGTTTGTCAACTGTTGCAGAGCCGGGTATTTGAGCTGATGGAGGCGGTCAGCAGCGCCTACGATATCCACGATGACAGTAGCGCTGCCGCCGCCCTCCGCGATCGCTTTGAGCACCCCATCGGAGAAACTGGGTTTGTGCTGGAGCTGGTGTCGCTGCAGCTCACCTCAGAAGACCCCATTACCGAGCTACTGCGGGAGCGCACCCTAATTCAGCTCACTTCCCGGAAGCAGGTCACCCTGATGGGGGAGACCGCCAACCTGGAGCGCACTTCCCTAGAGCAGTCGATTGAAATGGAGCAGGTGCGGGGTCGCCTAGATGAGGTGCGCCAGCAGCGGCTAGAGCGCAAGGTGCAGCTTTACGCCAAACTGCTAGAGACCGACAGCTTGGGGCTATTGGCCCTGCAGCTGGCCCAGAACCCCGACGATATCACCGCTGTCAGTCATCTGCTGGCCCAGCAGCCCCACACAGAGCTGCAGCAAAAGCTCAACCTGCTAAAGGCCGTCACGGAAGAAAACGGCGCTGACGGCAAACCTTTGGATGACGCCGAAAAGCAGGTGATCCAGCGGCTGGTTGGCCTGGCTGAAGCGGCCCGGCCCGCTCTGCGCGGCGTCGAGGGACAAATGCATACGGTGTCTATCGACGGGCATCGGTTTGACCCGCTGGGCCGCTACGGCATCTGAGGGCAGGTTCTCTGGGTTAAGGCATCTGGTTGAAGCGCCGGTACCGGCGCTTCTAGCGCCCTTCGGCCTTTGTCTGGGCAGCCGAGGGCCACAGGGTTTGCAGATAGCGCCCGCCCACGATAGCCAGAAACGCAACGTAGCCAACTGCCTGGGTCAGGTATAGCTTCTGGGTGTAGCCAAAGAAGGCCCGCAGCAAAATGCCGGGGAACTGGCGATCGGGGAGGATGGCACTGGTATCCCACACCTGGGGACCCAAAATGCAGGCTCCGGAGCCACTGCACAGGTCGGCGAAGCGCGGTGATAGTTGGGCGATCGCCGCCGCAGCCGCATCCACATGGCGCAGGGTGCTGATAATTAGGCCCGCCACCACCAGCAGCAACAGTAGCCCCAGCACCTGGAAAAATCGCTGCAGATTGATGCGCACCCCAAACTGAAACAGCAGGACTCCGATTACCGCTGCCCCCAGTAAGCCAGCGATCGCCCCCGCCACCGGCAGTCCCCCCGCCTGAAACTGAGCCGAGATGAAAATCACCGTTTCAAAGCCTTCCCGTAGTACCGTAATCGCAATCAGGCTAAAAATGCTCCAGCCCCGGGACTGGGCCACCGCGCGGCCAACGCTGTCCTGGATGTCGGCTTTTAGATGCTTGGCCTGCTGGGTCATCCAAATCAGCATCCAGCTCAGCAGCCCAATAGCAATGATGCCAAAGCTGACCTCTAGCAGCTGCTTGAGCACCGCAGCATAGGGCTGCTCTGATGCGGCTAGGGCCAGCAGCGCCCGGTTCAGCAATAGGCCAACGGCAACGCTCGCCGCCATCCCCGCCACAATACCGCCATAGACCCAGCGGTTGAGGTCAGAGCGGCCCGCTTTGCTGAGATAGGCCAAAACAATCCCGATGACCAGCGTCGCTTCTGTGCCTTCCCGCAGGGTAATGACAAAGGTCGGTAGCGCTGCCGAAATGTCCAAGGGCAACCCCCACAGATTCTGTACTAAAGTGCTCTATCGCAATCTTAGGTGATTTGGCTACTCGGGATGGACGTCTAGGTTCATCACGTAATGGCCCAGGCAGAGGTTATAAGACCACAGCTCATATTCCAAGCGCATCCGCTCAGGGACATCCTCACCGCTAACATCCAAGGAGCGGGTGAAGTTGCGCAACTCTAGTTGACCGCTGCCTTCGCTACGACTCTGTAGCCAATAGCGATTTTTGCCGTAGACCCCCGGTTCCCAAAAGTGGCGATAGCTGAAGCGGCCATTGCCCTGCATCGTCATAATTAGGCGGTAGGCTGACAGCTCCAGCCACAGCAGTCGAGGCGATCGCGGTAGTGTCTTTACAGGAGCCGCCGCCTTTGACAAAGCGCGCTCTTGGACGATGGGCTCAGTCAGTAAGATATGAAACTGGTTGTCGTCCTTGGGGTACAGGGTAGCCGCAGTCCGGGTAACGGACCAAACAGGTAGGTCAAATGACATCAGCGACAGGCTAACCTGGCGGCGGTACTGATTCAGCATGGGGTACCGATGTGGCAAAGCATTATGCGCTGTCTCGTTTATAGCGCTTATCGTCTTACAATGCCAAGCGATCTAGCCTAAAATATCTGCTGGCGAGGCAGCGCTGCCGGTGAATCAGGGAAGTCTAGAGAGTGAGCGCTGTCTAGGCAAAAATAAATGTTAATACTGTGACGCTAATACTGTGACGATGCCGATACCCCTTGGTAAATTTGATACGGCAGTCCAATAAATCTCCAGGGATTTGTGGATGGGGTCTTCGCGCCTCCGCCTTACGGATATTCTTCTAGTTTTACTTCAGTAGTATTACCCATGGCAAACGCCATTATTCAACTTGACCAGACAGAGGGCGGTCAGTCCCTGAGAATTGCTCCCCCTGCTGCTGGCCTTTCCCTGCAGGGGCGTATCCGCGTTCCCGGAGATAAGTCTATTTCCCACCGGGCGCTGATGCTAGGGGCGATCGCCTCTGGCACCACCCAGATTCAAGGGCTGCTGCTAGGAGAAGACCCCCGCAGCACCGCTGCCTGCCTGGGGGCCATGGGGGCCACGATTTCGGATCTCACCGCCGACACCGTTACCGTGACGGGGACGGGGCTGGCCCTGCAGGAGCCCGCCGATATTTTGGACGCGGGCAACTCTGGAACCACCATGCGGCTGATGCTGGGGCTGCTGGCTTCCCAGCCTAATCGCTTTTTCACCGTCACTGGAGACAGCTCGCTGCGATCGCGACCCATGAAGCGGGTGATTGAGCCCTTGCGCCAGATGGGAGCCAGCATTTGGTGCCGTCAGGGAGGCTTTGCACCGCTCGCGGTGCAGGGCCGCGCCCTCAACCCGATTGAATACCAATCTCCTGTGGCCTCCGCCCAGGTCAAGTCCTGCATTTTGCTGGCGGGCTTGGGGGTCGAGGGCACGACCACCGTAACGGAGCCCCTCCGCTCCCGCGACCACAGCGAGCGGATGCTCGCCGCCTTTGGGGCCAAAATTGAGGTGGACCCGGAAGCGCGGCGGGTGGCGGTGACTGGGCCGGCTCAGCTCAGCGGTCAGTCGGTCGTGGTCCCCGGTGATATTAGCTCCGCCGCCTTTTGGTTGGTGGCTGCGGCCATTACGCCGGGGGCGGACTTGGTGATTGAAAACGTAGGCGTTAACCCGACGCGCACCGGCATTTTGGAGGTGCTGCAGGAGATG
>JBCCAG010000669.1:0-2738 GCA_039814955.1 Cyanobacteria bacterium P01_A01_bin.135 | reverse complement strand
GCTGGCCTGGCAGATTCAGCGCGCGCGGCGATCGCTAGTGGCCTTTACCGCCTGGCTAGAGGCAACGGAGCAGGACCTCACCCAAGACTTGCCCAAAGCGGTGGCATCCCTCGAAGCGGGGGCTGCGGCCTCGCGCCGTGCTGCGCAGCAGGTGGCCCAGCTCAAGCAACGGTGGCAACTGCTGCAGCAACTGTTGACCCTGCTCAGTCTGGGGCAAGCCCTCCGTCGTCGCTGGCGGCGCTAGAGTAGCCCGCTGGCGACGTTAGGTCGAATCCAACGAGGCTAAGGGTTAGCGCAGGAA
The DNA here is from genome assembly GCA_039814955.1 of Cyanobacteria bacterium P01_A01_bin.135. GTDB lineage: Bacteria > Cyanobacteriota > Cyanobacteriia > CAKZMO01 > CAKZMO01 > JBCCAG01. The sequence goes on along the minus strand of JBCCAG010000669.1, from coordinate 2,437 downwards.
GGCCCGTTGATTGAGATAGCATAGGCATATATGGTGATACCAAAACCCTGGTGTTGCCATCGCCAATAAGCCATTACCGTTACAGCACGTAGGTTGAACATGCCGAATCAAGGGGGACGGGCCGCTGCCTTTGCCAGCGGCGTGATACTGGGGGCAGCGGCGGGGGCGATCGCTAGCCTGCTATCGACGCCGCGCACCGGCAAAGAAACCCGCCGACTTCTCAAGCAGTCCGCCGATACCCTGCCTGATTTGGCGGAGGACCTGTCTAACCGGGTGCAGGTGCGGGCCGACCGGGTTACCATATCTGCCCTGCGCAACCTAGACGATACCCTGGTGCGCCTAAAAGAGGCGATCGCCGTGGGTATTGAAGTGGGACAGCGGGAGCAGCGCGAGGGAGAGCGCGTGGCCTCTTCCACCAAATCGGAGTAACTTTGGCGGATCTCGTTTTGGCAGATCTCAGTCTAGATTCCACTGGCTGGCTAGCCTTGTCTTTGGGCCTGGTGGCCCTGAGCACGACGGCGGTCCTGGTGGTTGCCCTACCTGCCGTAGTGGAGCTAGGGCGCGCTGCCCGCAGCGCCGAGAAGCTGTTCGACACCCTCAACCGGGAGCTTCCCCCTGTTCTAGACGCCATGCGGGCCACAGGGCAGGAGCTGAGTGAGCTCACTGAAGGGGTTGGGGAGAGCGTAGAGCGGGCCGGCCAGCTCGTGCAGCAGGTGGACCAGGGCGTTACCTTCGTCAAGCAACAGGCAGGGCAAGCGAAGCGGACGGGGGGCAGCATCCTTACTGGGGTGCAAGCGGCTTGGCGGACGTTCCAATCCTCATCTGCGCCTCGGGTTACACCATCCCCTGTACAGGCCGCGACCCAGCCCAGCCCTCAAGAGACGCCTACTTCGCACCTGCAGGAGGAGGCAGCTCCGCCTACACCCCCCGCTGCTGTCCCTGAGCCATCGACGAAGCAGCCTGAACCCTCTCAATCTTCTCAACATTAAGATAGCGTTCGCCAGACTCGATTCCGCTATCAGCAGTTCTCATTATGGTTTTATTCCAGTAGCCGCGCTCGCTAAAGCGTTGGTGTGACCTTTCCAAAGGGATAAATGCGGCTGGGTCGAAAGCGTCGCCAGACGGCCAATTCGCCAAACTGAGAATGGCTGGCCCCCTATCCGACCGATTGCATTCTGGCTCGGCTTCATATTAGATTAAGGAGTGTAACAAAGTTTTCAGAAAAGGGATTGGCGCTGCCCAAATGCCGACTCTGAACCTAAACAACGCTTGTACCGTTTCCGGTTGACTAGACCATGCGCGATCGCCTTTCGTTTTTGCTCAGTGGGTTCCTGGCCACGGCCGTTGCCCTGCTCACCTGGCTGGTGCCAGGTCCAGCTCTAGCCTTTAATAATCCTGAGCTATTGCCCGCTGCCCCCACTAACATCATCGACCTGGCAGATTCCCTAGCTACCGTGCAGGAGAACCGGCTGGACGCGCAGCTCAGCGAATTTGAGACGGAGACGGGCTGGAAGCTGAGAGTCCTGACGCAGTTTGACCAGACGCCGGGCCGGGCCGTCAAAGGCTTTTGGGGGCTAGATGAGCGTAGCGTCATGCTGGTGGCTGACCCACGGGGCGGTAACCTACTGAATTTCAGCGTTGGGGATGCGCTATACGATCTGATGCCCCGCACCTTCTGGGTAGAGCTGCAGACCCGCTACGGCAACCAGTTTTTCGTGCGGGAGAACGGAGAGGACGGCTCCATCGTCAGCGCTCTGGAGTCCATTGAGTTCTGCATTCGCCAGGGGGGCTGCAGCGTCGTGCCTGGCCTGCCCCAGGAGCAGTGGATTCTAACCCTAGTGACTTCTATCGTCGGGGGCGTCATCTGCGGGTTTGCCGCCCAGCCTCGTCAAGAAGGGCAGGTGGTGGCCTGGCAGTGGGCGCTGATCTTCTCGCCGCTGTGGGGCATCTTGTTCCTGGCCTTTGGCATTGGCCCGGTGGTCACCCGCACCGCAGACTGGCTCCCGGTGACCCGAAATGTGGCCGGTTTCGTCCTGGGCGCAGTGGTGGCCTACTTGACTCCCTTCTTCGGTCGCTCTGAGCCGACGGACGCCTAGGGGCGATCGCAGGGCGACTTGCTGCGATCGCGGGCCTTTTTGGGGCGAGTCTCTACTCCGGGTCTGGGGCCGCGGGAAAGGTCTGATCAAACTCCTCGATCAGCTCATCCAATTCATCAAGGGACTGGCTAACATCAATTCGCAGCGTCCCCAGGTCAGGCTGCTCCAAAAGCCGCAGCAGGGTCTCCCGCTTCTCCTTCACCAGGCGAATGCGCCCTTGCAAATTGCTGAGTTCCATAACAAGATTAAGCGTATTGAGTAACTTTGCTATGCTACCTCGAATCTCCCTTGGCAACCTTGGCCTTACCGTGGGCGGTATCCTAACCGTCGTCGGCTTCGTC
>JBCCAG010000385.1:0-4467 GCA_039814955.1 Cyanobacteria bacterium P01_A01_bin.135 | reverse complement strand
GGGAATGCCTAGCTGATGGCAGCGCTGCACCAGGGCCTCAAATTGGGCCAACCCCTCTTCCTGGCGCGAGGCGGCGGTTTTCAGCAGGGTGAGAATCTCGGCCTCGGAGAGCTTCAACCGCTGCCGTAGTCCTTGGGTGTAGCGGAGCAGGGTGTCATTGTCAAAGCGGGGAGGCAGGTGGTTGTTTAATGAAAGCAGCGTCATTTTCGACCAAAGCCATATCTAGGGGTAGACTCACGCCGGGGCGGGGGCAGATCATCCGCTCGAAAGCATCTCCATGAATATCGACGATGCCGGGGAGCAGATGCAGGCCGGTGGCATCCAAGGTTTGGTAGCCACTGGGGGCAGGGGTTTGGTCGATGTCAATAAATTTGCCGTCTGAAATCAGCAAGGTGGCTGAGTCTAGCCAGCCTGCAGGGGTGAGGGCAGTGACGCCTTGCAGAGCGAGTTTTGGGGATGTTTGACGCATCAAGATCGGAGGCAACTGGACCAACGCAATCTTACTGCAGCACTGGGGCGCTAGCGATCGCCAACGTTCAGTAGAAAGATCTGGTGACTAATTTCCATACTGACCTAGGCCACGTTTTGAACGGGGCTTGTAGGGCGCAGCCGGCCAGTGGGCTGGCGATCGGTAGGGCCACAAAGCCCGCTTCTGCCTCAAGGGCAGCGGCAATGTCGATTTTTGGGTGGGGGTAGCGCTTCACTTTGCCCTAGACCAACTTCGGTATGATAAGGGCAGATTTTGGGGCGATGGCCAATGGACAATGAGCGCTACGCAGAATTTAGGGACGTGCTCGGTAACCTAAATCTGTTTCCCCTGCTGTCGCCTGAGGAGATTGAGAAGTTCCGGGTCCCCTACGGACAGCGGACATTAGCCAAGTTAAAAAGCGCGATCCGCAACTCTGGCCAGGCAGGAAAGCTTATTTTTACGGGGCATCGTGGCTGCGGTAAGTCTACGCTGCTGGCAGAGCTAGCGCAGCAGCTACGGGGGGATAAATTCTATATCGCCCGGTTCTCCATTGCTGAAACCATGGAGATGTCGGATGTGAATCACATCAGCATTCTCTACTCCATTGCGCTGAAGCTGCTCAGCCAGGCGACCAAGAGCCAGATGCCGGTCCCCGAGGAGACAAAGGCGAAGCTCATCAACTGGTTTACGCAGACAAAGAGCGAGACCTACAGTAAGCAGCTTAAACAAGAGCTGGCGGCTGGGGTAGACCTTTACGGCTTTTTTAGCGGCAAGCTACAAAAAGAGGGGTCGTTTAGGGAAGAGATTAAGGTTACCTACGAGCGCCGCGTCTCTGAGCTTTCAGACCAAATTGACCGCATTGCCACAACGATTCAAACCGCAACTGGTAAAGAGGTGTTGGTTCTGATTGATGACTTGGATAAGCTTGATCTGGGGATTGTGAAAACAATTTTTCAGGAAAATGTTAAATCTCTCTTCTCCCCTAGAATTCGGGTTGTCTTTACGATTCCCATTGCGGTGATCCGCGAGGCGGGACTGCTGGTGACGCTGGATTCTGAGAGCGATATGCGAGCCATGCTACCGGTGACGAAGTTCTATCCGAAAGATGTGGCCCATGAGCCCGCCGCAGCCCCCCTCGAAAAGAATGTGGGCATGCTGGAGGAGATTTTAGAGAAGCGGATTCCGAACCACTTGATTGAGCCGGCGGTGAGGCGGCGGATTGTGCTGCTGAGCGGCGGGGTGCTGCGGGAGATGATGCGGATTGGGCAGGAGTGCTGCCGGGAGTGCATGCTGGAGCTAGAGCTGAACCCAGATAGCGCTGACGTTAAAATTAGTGCTGATATCCTCGCGGAGGCGGTGAAGTCCATCCGTAATCAGTTTGCGCGCCCTCTGGGGAGCAACCGCTACGAGCTGTTGACAAAGACGTACGAGAATTTCACGCCGCCGGATGCCATGAGCGATGACTTTTTGGAGCTGCTGCACGGGCTGTATGTGCTGGAATATGAGAATGACGACCTGTGGTACGACCTGCACCCCGTTGTGACAGATTTGCTGAAGCGTCGGAAGCTTATCGGCGTTTAAGTCTCTGGGTTTTCAAAGAACTTAGAGATTCTGAGGTATCTTCTAGACCCCTCTATGACCTCCTCTAACCTCGATCGCCTCAACCAGCGGGAATTTCGCAAGCTGCTGCTGTCCATCAAAGCTAGCAGTAAGCGGCTAGACCTGCTGCTGGCCATTTGTGATGACCGCAACCTGCAGGCCCAGCTGATTGAGGACTATGAAACGGAACTAGCGGAGGCCGACATCGCGACGTTTCGGGCGCGGCTGGACCCTAAGCAGCCTAGCCTGCGAGCGGCGCTAGAGGAGCTAGCGGCACGGGAGCCAGCCCTGCGAGATGGACCGGCGATGGTAACGGTGTTGAACGCCAGCAACCTGCTGGGGGTACGACTGAACCAAGAGCAGTCGGAGCAGGAGCGGTTTTTCTTTTCGCTGCAGTGGACGCGGGAGGCGCTGCGGCAGTTTGAGTTTCCGGTGGTGCTGTGGCTGGCGGATTCGATTGCGACAAGGCTATCGCGGCAGGCCCCGGATTTTTGGAGCTGGCGCAGTGGGGTGTTTGAGTTTGCGGCGCAGCCGCCCCAGACCGTTGAAGATGGGGCGTTGACGCCAGTGCCGGTGGTAGAGCGGGAGGAAAAAGAAGGGCAGCTTTCGGTGGCGGAGCTGGAGCGGCAGGTAGCGGAGCTGGAGCAGTCGTCGCCGGAGTCGCCGCTGCTGATTACGCTGTATAACTCGCTGGGGGAGGCGTACGAGGAGGAGTACAGGTACTTTCAGGCGTTGGAGCAGTATGAGAAGGCGCTAGCGCTGGCGGAGGCGAAGGGGGATGAGGCGGGGCAGGCGAGGGCGCTGCGTAATTTGGGAGATTCGCTGCGGCACTGCGGGCGTCCGTTTCAGAGTCTTGGCTACTATCAACGAGCGCTAGCGCTGTACCGTGAGCTGGAGGAGCGCCAAGGGGAAGCAGCCTCACTCGGCAATCTGGGGAATGCCTACGATTCCTTGGGGCAGTATCAGCAGGCCATCGACTTCCATCAGCAATCCCTAGAAATTAAGCGGGAGATTGGCGATCGCCGAGGGGAAGCAAACTCACTCGGTGGTTTGGGGAATGCCTACTATTCTTTAGGGCAGTATCAGCAGGCCATCGACTTCCATCAGCAATGGCTCAACATCGCGCGGGAGATTGGCGATCGCCGAGGGGAATCAGCCTCACTCGGCAATCTGGGGATCGCCTACCGATCTTTGGGGCAGTATCAGCAGGCCATCGACTTCCATCAGCAATCCCTAGAAATTAAGCGGGAGATTGGCGATCGCCAAGGGGAAGCAAACTCCCTTGGTGGCTTGGGGCTTGCCTACCAATCTTTGGGTCAGTATCAGCAGGCTATTGACTTCCATCAGCAATGGCTCAACATCGCGCGGGAGATTGGCGATCACCGGGGGGAATCAGCCTCACTCGGCAATCTGGGGATCGCCTACGATTCTTTGGGGCAGTATCAGCAGGCTATCGACTTCCATCAGCAATCCCTAGAAATTAAGCAGGAGATTGGCGATCGCCAAGGGGAAGCAGCCTCACTCGGCAACCTGGGGATTGCCTACCAATCTTTGGGTCAGTATCAGCAGGCTATCGACTTATGTCAGCAAAATCTTGAAATCACGCGGGAGATTGGCGATCGCCGGGGGGAAGCAAATTCCTTATTCAACAAAGCGATCGCCCTTGCCAAATTAGACCGGAAGCTAGAAGCCCAATCCTGCTACGAAGCGGCGCAGACCTTATATCAGGAACTAGGATTAACCAAAAACGCGGAGAAATGCGAGACAGCAATCCGAAAACTCGGCCAAGTCATCGTAGAAGTTCGCAGCTCAGCCCCCACCATCGGTGACGAAGCGCCTGTAGCCCGCAAGCGGCGGCAAATACCACTAATTGTCTGGGTCATAGTCGGGCTAGTTGCCGTACTTCTCATCGGCTGGCTATTCCTCTAACCCGAACCACTACCCACACTTCTAAAGTCGCTCATCAGCCAGCATCTTAGACTCCTATCAATTGCGCCACGCTAACCGGAACCTGCGGAAACGCCGAGACACATGCCGCCCCATCAACCAAATCCCGCCGCTGCTGATACACCCCCTCAACCAAATCTCCAAACACATGCAGCTTGCGATCGCGCAAATTCAGCACCCAGTAGTCACCGATGCCTGCCGCCCCGTAGATCTCCCGCTTGCGCCCCAGATCGTACTCCAGCGTGGAGTAAGACACCTCCAGCACCAAATACAAATCCCCAGGGCCAGGGTGGCGCGCATCGTAGCGGTTCTCGGGAAGCCGCGCCAAGGCAATGTCCGGCTGCGGTTCGGAGTTCATTAGTGTAATGGGATGGGCTGAACGCACATCGGCTAAGCCATCAAACTGGGTCAGAAAATACTTAAATAGCCGATTATTTCGATTAGCGTGGTAG
>JBCCAG010000412.1:0-4258 GCA_039814955.1 Cyanobacteria bacterium P01_A01_bin.135 | reverse complement strand
TCGCCCCGAACCGTATCACCTACCTACAATCCACATCATGGCAACACCATCCGAATCCATCGGCGCCTGGGGCGTCCTCCTGGCCGTCGCCGCTGGCACCATGCGCGGCGGCACCCCCTTCCTGTTCGTCAGCCTGGGGGAATGCCTCACCGAAAAAAGCGGCAAAATTAACCTCGGCCTCGAAGGCACCCTGCTCACCGGAGCCATGGGGGCCTACGCCGTCTCTTACCTGACCGGCTCCCCCTGGCTGGGCGTCGTCGCCTCCGGGCTGGCGGGGCTGGTACTGGGGGCCATCCACGGCTGGTTGTCCCAGCAGCCCCGGGTCAACGATGTGGCCGTGGGCATCGCCATGATCATCTTTGGCAGCGGCGTGGCCTTCTTCTTCGGCAAGCCCTTCATCCAGCCCTCCGCCCCCCAGCTACCTACACTCAACCTGGGCGGTGCGGGAATGGCCCCTGCCCTACAGGCCGCCCTGCAGATTAGCCCGCTATTTTTGATGGGACTGGCGATCGCCCCCCTAATGAAATGGTTCTTCCGCACGACGCGCTGGGGCCTACTGGTGCGCGCGGTGGGGGACAGTCCGGAAGCGGCGCGGGCCATGGGGGTATCGATTTTTAAGGTGCGGATGCTGAGCGTGATGGCGGGCAGCTTTTTGGCGGGCATCGGCGGCGCGTCGCTGTCGCTGTACTACCCCGGCGTTTGGACGGAGCGGATTTCCAGCGGCCAGGGACTGATGGCGGTAGCGCTGGTGATTTTCGCCCGCTGGAATCCGGTGCAGTGCCTGTGGGCGTCGCTGCTGTTTGGCGGGGCCCAGGCGTTGGGGCCGGCGCTGCAGTCGGTGGGGGTGCAGGAGGGGTATTACCTCTTTAATGCCGCGCCCTATGTGCTGACGCTGCTGATTATGGTGCTGACCTGCTCCCCGAAGCGGACCCTGTCCGGGGTGCCGGGGGCGCTGGGAACGAATCAATAGGAGACACAAACCCATGGGACGCTTTATTGACGCTGACCCCTATCCCTACCCCTACAACGGCGATCTGCGCCCCGAGAACACGGCGCTGATCATCATCGACATGCAGACCGACTTCTGCGGCATCGGCGGCTACGTCGATCGCATGGGCTACGACCTCTCCCTCACCCGTGCCCCCATCGAGCCGATTTCAAAGGTGCTGGCGATCGCCCGACATCAGGGATACATGGTGATCCACACCCGGGAAGGCCACCGCCCGGACCTGTCAGACCTGCCGGAGAATAAGCGGTGGCGATCGCAGCAGATTGGCGCGGGGATTGGGGATCCGGGCCCCTGCGGCAAGATCTTGGTGCGGGGGGAAGCAGGCTGGGACATCATCCCGGAGCTCGCGCCCGCTCCTGGCGAAGTGGTGATTGATAAACCCGGCAAGGGCTCCTTCTACGCCACCGACCTAGATTTGATTTTGAGCCGTCGCCGCATCCAGAACATCATCCTCACCGGCATCACCACCGACGTCTGTGTCCACACCACCATGCGGGACGCCAACGACCGGGGCTATGAGTGCCTGCTGCTGTCGGACTGCACCGGAGCGACGGACTATGGCAACTACCTGGCGGCGCTGAAGATGATCAAAATGCAGGGGGGCGTATTTGGTGCGGTGGCAACGTCTGAAGCATTTGTTGAGGCAGTGACATGAGTACAGCAGCCCAAATTGAATCCCAGGTCCAAGTCCAGGCTCCTCCCGACCTACGGGTAGAAGGAATGACCAAGCAGTTCGGCAGCCTAGTGGCCCTAGACGACGTGTCACTGCACCTAAAGCCGGGCACCTTCCACGCCCTGCTAGGGGAGAACGGCGCGGGCAAGAGCACGCTGGTGAAATGCATTATGGGGTTCTACGCCCCGACGGCGGGGGAAGTATTTATCGATGGTAGTCCGGTCAGCATTGAGAATCCCCGCGCCGCCCACCGCTACGGCATCGGCATGGTGTACCAGCACTTCACCTCTGTCCCCGCCATGACGGTGGCGGAGAATCTGGTGCTCTCTCGGAGCGGCGGCGGCGTGATTAACTGGAAGCAGGAGCAAGAGGCGCTGCAGCGCTTCATGGACCAGGCCCCGTTCCACGTACCGCTCGATGTCCCCATTGCCCAGCTGGCGGCAGGGCAAAAGCAAAAGCTGGAGATCTTGAAGCAGCTCTACCTGCACAGCCGCATCTTGATTTTGGATGAGCCCACCTCGGTGCTCACCCCCGGCGAGGCGGACGAGGTGCTGGGGCTGCTGCGCGACCGCGTTGCGGACCAAGCACTTAGCGTGCTGATGATTTCCCATAAGTTTCGGGAGGTAACAGCCTTTGCCGACGAGATTACGGTGTTGCGCAAAGGTAAGCTGGCGGGTCAAGGTCAGGTGAGCGAGCTGAGCGTTGCCGATATGGCAGAGATGATGATGGGGGAGCGCCAGCAGCCCACCCCCGTGGACAAGGCGGCGATCGCCGAGATAACCCCTGTGCTAGAAATTCAGGGGCTCCACGCCGACAAAGACAATGGCGTCGAAGCGGTTCACGACCTGAGCTTGACGGTACACCGAGGGGAAATCGTTGGCGTCGCCGGGATCTCAGGTAACGGCCAGCGGGAATTTATCGAAGCGCTAACAGGGCAGCGATCGCTCACCTCGGGCACCGTGCAAGTCAACGGCGAGCCCTACAACGCGACTCGCAGCGAAATGGCCCGGCACAAGGTCTTTTCCCTGCCCGAAGAGCCCCTGCGCAACGCCTGCATTCCCCACATGAGCGTGGCGGAAAATATGGCCCTACGCACCTTTGACCAGCCGCCCCAGGCCAAAGGCTGGCTGCTAATCTTTAAGGCCATCCGCAGCGCCGCAGCGGGCCTAATTCAGCAGTTCTCCGTCAAAACTCCCTCCCCAGAGACCCCCATCGGCAACTTGTCCGGCGGCAATGTGCAGCGGGCGGTGCTGGCGCGGGAGCTCTCCAGCGACGCCATCAACCTGCTGATTGTGGCCAACCCCTGCTTCGGCCTCGACTTCTCTGCAGTGGACTTCATCCATACTCAGCTCGTAGAGGCCCGTAATCAAGGAGTGGCGGTGCTGCTGGTGAGCGAAGACCTGGACGAGCTGCTAAAGCTGTCGGACCGGGTGGTGGTGATCAGCGAAGGCCAACTGGTGTACGAGAGTGCGATCGCTGATGCGGACTATGCGGCGATTGGTCGCAGTATGGCGGGACATTGAATCATGCTGACGGCCATTTCCCCGCAGAAAGCGCTGCTGCCCAAAATTGAGCGTTAACCCAATGAACAGCATTCCAGCCCAGCCCTACAACTACCCACTACCTGACGATCTCCAAGCTCTAGCGCTGGTGATTATCGACATGCAGCGCGACTTTCTAGAGCCCGGCGGCTTCGGCGAGGCCCTTGGAAACGACGTGCAGCGGCTGCAGGCCATTGTCCCCAAGCTGCAGCTGCTGCTGGAAACCTTTCGTTCTCTCGGCTTGCCGGTCGTCCATACTCTGGAGTGCCACGAGCCCGATTTATCCGACTGCCCGCCCTCCAAGCTGGCACGGGGTAGGGGTTCCTTAAAGATTGGTGATGCTGGACCGATGGGTCGCATCTTGGTGCGGGGGGAACCCGGCAACGCGATTATTCCTCAGCTGACTCCCAGACCGGACGAAATTGTGATTCCCAAGCCCGGAAAAGGCGCATTCTACAACACAGAGCTGTCGGCAAAGCTAGAAGGCCGAGGCATTACGCACCTGCTGATCACAGGTGTAACCACCGAAGTTTGCGTTCAGACTACGATGCGCGAGGCCAACGATCGCGGCTATGACTGTCTGCTGGTGGAGGACGCCACGGAGAGCTACTTCCCGCAGTTCAAACAAACCACTCTGGAGATGGTCCGCGCCCAAGGCGGCATCGTGGGCTGGACGGCGACCGCTGCCGCTGTTATGGGCGGGCTGCGCCAATAAATGGCACTGCGAAAAGGAACAGAGGACCTAACTCACTCCCTCGTGGTTGATTTAAGTGACCTCACAGCCCACCCAGAGCGCTACGACTTCTTCCCCTTTCGCCCTGGCCTCAACAAGCTCATCCTCTGCGGCGCGGCAGACACCGAGCACATCAGCATTTTGTGGTACGCCACCTCCAGCCGCATCGGGCTCCACTACCACGCCATGACCGAGGCTGTGTACGTCATCGAGGGTCAGCAGCGGGATGAAAAAGGCTGCTACCCGACCGGCTCGCTGTACTTCAACCCACCGGGCAGCGGGCACGCCATCTCAGAAAGTCG
>JBCCAG010000227.1:0-5885 GCA_039814955.1 Cyanobacteria bacterium P01_A01_bin.135 | reverse complement strand
GCGTTATTGCCCACCACAATGGTTTTGGGGGCGCTGAAGGTCACCGTCTGGCTGGCGTAGTTGCGGAATTGGTAGAGCTGCAGACAGGCTAAATACATTGAACTAAGTTTGGCGGCGCAGATGCCTATCTTACCCCTACGACCAGTTCACCTACTTGACTAGAGGCAGGGACTCGGGGCAGGGTAAGAAGCTGGCTGCTGAAGGTCGCTGGCGGGGCGATCGCTGAATTCGCCAAGCTAAAATATTCATTAAGCTAAAATATTTCACGGTACAATCATAGGCCCAGCGATTTTTGGCAGCAGGCCCCATCGGCCTGGTCATAGGCTGCCCAGAAGACGCTGCCTCAACAACTCCTTGTAAGGACCGCAGTTTATGGATATGACGGCACTGGTACTCCTCGTGGCGGGGCTGGCGCTATTGGTGGTCGGGGCAGAAGTACTGGTGCGCGGGGCGTCCCGCATTGCGGTTTTGCTGCGGATTCCGCCGCTGATTATTGGCCTTACCATCGTGGCCTATGGTACCAGCGCCCCAGAGATGGCGGTGAGTATCCAGTCCAACTTGGCAGGGGAAGCGGGCATTTCTATCGGCAACGTGGTGGGCAGCAACATCGTCAACGTGCTGCTGATTCTAGGAATCTCCTCGGTGGTGGTGCCCCTAGTGGTGGCGCAGCAGCTCATCCGTCTAGACGTACCCATCATGATTGGGGTATCGTCGCTGCTGCCGTTTTTGGCGCTGGACGGCAACCTGGGCCGGCTGGACGGAGGGCTGCTGTTTGGCGGGGCGATCGCCTACACCATTTTTCTGCTGGTCCAAGGTCGGGAAGAGGAAGTCGATGTGGATACAGCGGCGGGCACCTCGCGATCGCTGCGCCCCTGGCTCGTCAATATTGCCATGGTGGTAGGGGGCATCGCCATGCTCACTGTTGGCTCTAACTGGCTAGTGGCCGGGGCGATTACCCTGGCAGTGGCCATTGGGGTGAGTAACCTGGTGATCGGTCTAACGGTGGTGGCCCTAGGCACCTCGCTGCCGGAGCTGGTGACCTCGGTGGTGGCCAGCATGAAGGGGGAGCGGGACATGGCGGTGGGCAACGTCATCGGCAGCAATATCTTTAACATTTTGGCGGTGCTGGGGATGGCGAGCCTGGTGTCACCGGGGGGCATCGATGTGTCACCGGCGGCGATGAATTTTGACATTCCGGTAATGATTGCGGTGGCGGTGGCCTGCCTGCCCATCTTCTTCTCAGACAACGTGATTTCCCGCTGGGAGGGCTGGATGTTTTTGGCCTACTACGCCGCCTACACCACTTACCTAATTCTCAAGGCTACCGACCACGATGCGCTGCCGATGTTTAGCTTCATGCTCATTGGATTTGTGATTCCCTTAACGGCCATTACGCTAGTGACCATTGCCTACCGGTCTCGCCGCAAAAGACAGCAGTCGTAGGGTTGAATAGGGGTGGGCGATCGCCTCCGGCCCAAACATCAGCAGAAATAGGTCCGGCGCTGGGGCTGCTGACCCCCTTCCCCTAAGGAATTTGGGCGAGCGTAAAAGGGGGTAAATGTCAAGACTGGGTGAATTTCTACCCAACTGCTGGGTTACGGAGCAGCGATCGCCGTCTACTATAACAGCAGGCCCGCGTCAGCCCGGTAACTGTCCTCAATTTGTTGACGAAATCGAGCCTTTTGATGACTATAGAAGGAAAGCTAAACTTTTATGTCACTCTGCTTGCTGCCGTAGTTCTCCCCCCCGCGCATCTATGACGACTGCTGCTGACTACAATCAAGCGAGCTTTCCCAAATGTCCTGCTGACATTGCCATCCAGATGCAGGATATGGGGGATCGTCACCGACTGCTGACGGCCCAGGTCATCATCCCGGCGGCGGTCGAACGGGTGTGGCATACCTTGACCGACTACGAGCGACTGGCGGACTTCATTCCCAACCTGTCGGAGAGTCGCCGTATCGCCCATCCTGCCGGCGGCATTCGCCTAGAGCAAATCGGTAGCCAAAGCCTGCTGAAGTTCAAGTTTTGCGCCCGCGTCGTGCTGGATATGGTAGAGCAGTTTCCCCACCGGCTTCAGTTTGAGATGGTGGAAGGGGACTTTAAAACCTTCAAGGGAGCCTGGGACCTGCAGCCAGCCGGCCAGGATGGGAGCACCCAGCTTACCTACAGCCTCACCGTTTGCCCCAGCCGCATCGTCCCGGTGCGGGCCATTGAGCAGCGTCTTGGGAACAACCTCTGCGAAAATCTCACGGCCATTCGCGATCGCAGCCTCACTGTATGAATCTTGCTTATAGTTTTCCCGACCGGGAAAACTATAAGCGGTTTACAGACCTAGGTCCACCGCGACCCGGTGGGCACAGGCAAACCCAGAGAAGGCCACCGCGTTCAGACCTTGGCCAGGAAAGGTGCTGTCCCCCACGCAGTACAGCCCCTTAATGGCGGTACGGTTGAACGGCATGCCCAACAGCCCCAATAGCTTGCGGCTAGGGATCGGGCCATAGGTGCCATCCACTCGCCCTAGGAAACGGCGGTGGGTGCGGGGGGTGCCCACCTCTTGGTAATCTAGCGCCTGCTCCAAACCGGGAAAAATCGCCTCTAGCCGCTCGATCAGCTTGGCAGCGATCGCCTCTTTTTTATGGACGTACTCCCCGTAGGAGAGGTCCCAGCCGTCAATCCAGCAGGGGGTAAAGGCATGGATGATGTGATGCCCTTCAGGAGCTAGGTCCGGGTCCAGCAGGGTAGGAATGGAAACGAACAGAGTACCGTAGGGGGCTTCCATTTGCTCCCAGTCTTCGAGGAGGATGTGGTGGCATTCAGTGCCAGCAGGCAGCAAATCTGCTTTCACCCCCAGGTGCATGCTGAAGAAGCTGGGGGATTTTTTGTAGCGCTGCTCCCACCGCTCCTGACCCTTGGGCTTATGCTCAGCCGGCAGCAGCTTACCAAAGGTGTCCCACCGGGTAGCGTTAGAGACCACCCGCTGCGCCCGGTAGATGTCGTTATTGGCGAGCTTCACCCCCACTGCCCGGCCCTGCTCCATCACGATCTTGCTGACGGGAGACCGGTAGCGGATATGCCCCCCGGCCTTTTCTAGGCCTTCCACCAGCTTTTGGGCGATCTGGCCCACCCCGCCTTTAGGGTAGTTAATACCGCCGTAGTGGCGATCGCTGAACACCATACCGGCGTTGATCATGGGAGTCTGCTCCGCCGGCACCACTGACCAGCAGTAGCACTCCATATCGATAAATTTCAGCAGTTCTGGGTCGCTAATGTAGCGCCGCGCCACGTCTCCAGCATTCTGCGGCAGGTACTTGGCCAGGCCCAGGCAAGCCAAAGGATTTTGAAAAAAGACGCGGGTCAGGTAGCGAATTTCCTCTAGGGACAGCAGCTCCATGGCGTTGAGGCAGTTAAACACCGACCAGCACTCGTCGTAAAACTGGCGGATGCCCTTGGCCTCATGGGGAAAGCGGGCCGTCAGCTCATCAATGAATTTTTCGTAGTCGCGGTGGACCTTGAGGGTCAAGTCGTTGGGCAGGTGGTAGTGGATCTGCACCGGGTCGGGAATGGTGGGCAGGGAGATGCCTACAGCATTCAAGGCGCGGGTCAGCAGGTTGGTGGTTCCCTGTTCCCCAAAGCCGAAAATCATCGAGGCCCCCACGTCAAACCGGTAGCCCTGGCGCTCAAAGTAGCCGGCGCTGCCGCCGGGAATCAAATACCGCTCTAGCACTAGCACCTGAGCCCCTTTTGCGGCGAGCTGGGTTGCGGTGACCAGTCCCCCAATACCAGAGCCAATCACAATTACGTCATACTCTTGCGGGGGAGATTGCTCTGTGGTGGGGGAAGACATTGAACGAGAAGACTCTGGGGACACGGAACGCGGTTCTAGGTGGCAATGGACTGTTAATCAGTGTAGCGGACTTGTCGCGCTAGCCTTACCGAGAATTGCATTGAGTTAATTAGCGCCTTACTAAAGGCTGCCTGATCTGGGGGGATGATCGAAGGAGTATGATGATGCAGGCCTGCTGCTTATTAACACGGAATTACTATATGACTTCTCAACTGCGTGTCTATGTTCCGCCCCATCCCCTGATCAAGCATTGGCTTGGGGTCGCCCGCGATAGCGCTACCCCCCCAGCGCTGTTTCGCAGCGCCATGACGGAGCTAGGGCGCTGGCTGACCTATGAGGCGATTCGCGATTGGATGCCGACCATTACTACAACGGTGGATACTCCGCTAGCGCCCTGTGAGGTCACATTTATCAATCCGGAGGTGCCCATCTCGGTGGTGCCAGTGCTGCGGGCCGGACTATCTCTTATGGAGGGCATCCAGGCACTGCTGCCCCTGTCGTCGATCTATCACATTGGCTTGGTACGCGATGAGGAGACCCTGCAGCCGAGCTGTTACCTAAATCGCTTGCCAGAGACTTTTCACCCTGAGGCAAGGGTTCTGATCAGTGAGCCCATGCTGGCCACCGGCGGCTCAATCATGGCGGTGATGGGGGAGCTAACGGCCCGAGGCGTAGACCCCGCTTTGATCCGCATTGTTTCAGTGGTGACGGCGCCGCCCGCGCTGCAGCAGCTGGGAACGGGCTACTCAGCCGTCCGCATCTACACGGCGGCCATCGATGAAAAGCTAGATGGCCAGGGCTTCATCGTTCCGGGGCTTGGGGACGCAGGCGATCGCACCTTCGGTACCCTATAGGCCGGCAGAAACCCGAGGCGAACACCCAAGCACAGAAATCGGCGCAAAAGAGTTGATCGCGCCAGAAGATTGATGCTATTGTCAGGCAACCTTAACCGTCGCTTTGGGGTATATCAGGATCGCCATGGGCCAGCAGCAAGATAACTTCATGGGGGGATTTCTCGTCGGCACTATCATTGGCGGCGTCTTGGGCGGCATAACCGGAGTTCTCGCCGCCTCTCGTCTGCGTAGTCCCTCGGCAGAAGCGGGGGAATCTCCCGCGGCCATAGACCCAGCCGGCGGTCGGCCAGTGACCTCTACGCGGCGCGGCCTAGAGGACAAGATTGCCCAGCTCAACGAGGCCATCGACGATGTGCGACAGCAGCTCGATAGCGTCGAGGTGAACGGCGATAATGGCGACCAGGCGATCGTCAGCGATCGCCCGTGATCTTAGACTAAAATGTGCTAAGGGCTGCTTACAAGACCAGCGCTGGGCGAGCCTACAGCCTTGATCGGGTATCAGCTCCGGTGACGTTGCGCCCTAGACTACTTGCCTATTTGTGAGGACATATCTGAATCACCATGGTTAGCCTAATTGCCGAATCTATTGGGACATTCCTGTCTATTTACTCGCTGCTGTTGATCATTCGCATCCTGCTGAGCTGGTTCCCCAACATCGATTGGCTCAGTCAGCCCTTTGCGGCCCTTAGCCAGCTCACCGACCCTTACCTCAACCTGTTCCGCTCAATTATTCCGTCCCTGGGCGGCATCGATCTCTCCCCGATTCTGGCGATTCTAGCCATTCAGTTCGCTCAGACCCTTGTGGCTCAGGTACAGGCCGCCACTGTATCTCGGATGTTCTATTAATTCCCAAGGATTACCAACAAAGCGCCCCCATGGTAGGGGCGCTTTTTCATGGCAAGCTTCAATAGCGCCGCACGCGCCCGGTGAACCCAGACGCCTTAAACTGTTCTAGCCGCAGCGGCGTCGGCTGGTTAGCGGCCACGCTGATCCGAATTGAGAAATCACTCTCTCCCGGAGGCACTTCGTCAATCGATCCAACTCGGGTGCGGTTCTGAAAGACGGGGTTGTTGTTGGCGTCATAAATACGGCCAAACACGTCTGCGTTGAGTACGGGCTTGCCAGTGGAATTTTTCGCTTTGCCAAACACCAAGTAGCAGTCTGCCTCAGCAACGCTGCCAGCG
>JBCCAG010000593.1:0-3157 GCA_039814955.1 Cyanobacteria bacterium P01_A01_bin.135 | reverse complement strand
CGGCGGGTCAAACGCCGGCTGAGCCTCCAGAGAACCCTGGATCTGAGGCCTCAGAGAGCCCTGAGCAAGATGAGGCGGGCTATTTGGGCCAAATCAAGGATGATCATCAGGTGCTGCTGCAGGGCCGACTGCGCCACCCCAACGAAGACGCTGCTTGGGAGCACGGCGATGCCTTGCTGACCTTGGTACAAGACCCCGGCAACTTTCGCACCGTGGATGGCGATGGGGTATACGGCTGGGAGCTGACCAATGCTGAAAAAGACCAGGTGCTGGCGCGGGACTACCACGACAGTGATCAGCGCCGATGTGAGGCGATCGCCGAACTGCAGCAGCGGGCCAACGATGAGGGCCTTTACCTGCTGGAGCACATTTTGCTGCGCCCCCGGACCCAGGTGCTGCCTATGGCAGATACCGATACTGATGAAACCAGCGATGCAGCCCAGGCCTCGCCTGCCCTAGACGGCTTCTTGCCCATTATCGTCACTCCAGAGGACGCCAGCTTACCCGCTACCGACCCCAATCGCCTCGCACGCCACGACCCTTACTCTTTTTGGGTCAGCGTGATTTTGCCCTACTGGCCCCAGCGGTTTCGCAACATCGACTTTCGCCGCTTCATTGAGCGCTCCCTCCGTCTAGAAGCCCCGGCCCATGTGGCCCTCAGAATTGCCTGGATCAATGTGCGCCAAATGGATGAGGTGCAGAGCGCCTACCGCGAGTGGCTAGAGCAGCGGATGCGGGAGGCCTGTGGGCAAGGGGCCTGTGATGTGACTACCCCCTTGAATCGCCTGCTCGAATTGCTTCCCCAGCTGCGGAACGTTTACCCGCAGGCTACCTTGCACGACTGCGACAATAACCGCCCCGGTGACTCCCCCATTTTGCTCAACCGGACTGCCATAGGAGAGGCCAATGACTAGTACCCTCACGCCCCTTATCAGCACCAGCTACCCGCTATTCGCGCCCAATCAGGTGCTGTCCGACCGCGACCTGAATCGCATGGTCGCCTACTTAGATGGCCAAAACCGCCTCACCCGCACCCATTTCATCGGCATGGGCATCGCTAGCGGCCTAGAGACCAGCAGCGATTTTGCGGTACTGCCCGCTGTGGAAGCCAAGATTCACCTCTCGCCTGGCCTGGGAATCACCTCTGAGGGCTATGCGATCGCCCTCTCCCGCACCACTCTGACCCACTTCCAGGCTGTTCAGGTGCCGTCTCAGCGCTTCGAGGTGACACCTCCAGTGGGCAGTGACGAGACGGCTAGCAATGGCACCGCCGCTGTCTACGGGATGACGGAGCTATTTACTGAAGCTGGGCAGGGGCGATCGCCGCTCCATGAGCAGCTCGGCAGCTCCCTCGGTGAGGCCGCCTTTACTGAATTCCTAAAGGACAAAATCTTAATTGTTCTGTACGAGCTAGAAGACAGATCAAGAGATACCTGCCTGCTAGACTGCGACGATTTAGGGCGCGATCGCAGCTTCCGGCTGCGTTATTTCCTGATGCCTGAGACGCTCTCGGACCCCGACACCAACCAGCTCAGTGCGGAGACCCTACTGAGTCTTGGCTACCCCACTGACTCACTCCCCGCGCCCTGGCAGGGCATGCCGCTCAGCGACATTTTTAGCCAGCGGCAAGCTTTTTCTGGGCGCTACTATCCGCGCCTGCAGCGGTTTGGCTACACCGACGATGGCTCAGCGGTGCAGCTATCTACCATTGAGGACTACTCAGCGTTCCTCAATGGCTATAAGACGGTGTGCCAGCAGGCGATCGCTGACATTGGGGAATCCTTCCCTGCCCTATTCCGACTGTTCTCGCCATTCTTCTCCTCCTTTCAGCCAGCGGCAGATGACTTCAGCGGCATCGCCGCCCAGCTGACGGCCCAACTGCGGCAGATTGTCCCCGAAGGTGGAGAGCCCGTTTCTCTGGAGCAGACGGAGGCCCAATATGCCATCCAATATTTTTACGACTACCTCGGCCAGCTAATCGCGGCTTTTCACGAGCTGGCGGATGAAGCCTTTGATTTGATGGATGACTACGCTCCCGACGTGGGACGGTTCCCCAAACATCTGATGCTGGGCCCGGTAACTCCCCCGGGGGCAACTGCCAGTATTAAAGATCCCTCTATCTATCGCAGCTTCTATCGTCAGCCGCCCGTCTACAACGGCAACCAGCATCGCCTCCAGCGGGTGAAATTTCTGTACCAGCGTCTGCTGAGGCTCTGGAAAACTGACGCCGCAGCGGCAGAGGAAGTTCTGCAGCAGGACAGCTTCTTTTTGCTGCCATTTGACGATACCCCCCTCAAGGTGACCCCTAGCAAGGCGCGCTCGGCCCCGCTCAGCGAGCAGGCGATTCCCTATTACCTCAACTACGCCAAACTCTATCAGTACTGGAATTACGATCGCTGCCGCAAAGGTCAGAACGGTTGTCATCCGGCCTATTTTTACCCACAGGACGCCGCCGAGCGAACCTGCCGCCTGGAGCTGATCCACCGGGACGACTCCCCTTTCTACCGCGTGGAGGGCCATGTGGGGGAGGCCAATAGCGTAGCGCTGGAGCAGATCTTGGAATATCAGCAGCAATACAACCTGGCGTTTGATGTCGTGACGCTGAAGCTGGGCAGCTTTGACAGCCTAAAAGATCTAAATGTCTCAGGCCAGTTTGAGTCCCTAGACGCCGATTTTCAGCGGATGAAGACGGCGTTTCAAAAGCTTCTGGATGCCAACGAAGCATGGCTCAAGAATGTCTTCATTCGGACGCTCAAGCAGGTGTTCTTTGACCAGCCAAGCTTAGCGGCCATTAGCCGAGAGCAGCTAGTTAACCCGATCTTGAGCGTTGTTCAATCGTCTTCGGGGGGCAGCGATACCTACCGGTTTGTGGCCCAGGGGGAGGATATCTATCACCTCCATATTCACAATCAAGACAATACGGCCATCGCCGTATTGGCGCATCGTCGCTTGGACGGGCAAATCGACGGCAACTTAGCCCTGGACTTTTCTGGGCTAGATGACGCAACCAAACAGGCAGAGCAAGTGCGCATCGCCAACGATCTATCTAATTACTTCAGCGTCGCGCCGGTTAGCTATGGCGTCCTGCGTCAGCCTGCAGGTGGTTTTAGGTTCCGTGTCTCTCTATCGGTGTCAAATACCCTAGGGCTTCCCCAGT
>JBCCAG010000344.1:0-4769 GCA_039814955.1 Cyanobacteria bacterium P01_A01_bin.135 | reverse complement strand
CTCGGTGTAGCGGTCGTAGGCCTCCACATCGGCGTCCACGGCCCAGCTCCTGGCCAGCACCGCCGCCTGGTAGGGAAGATACCGCTGCTCCAGCACCCGGTCCACGATCACTTGGGTTTTAGCGCGTTCTAGCTCAGCGGCGGTAATGCCATCCGACTGCACCTGCTGAATCAGCTGGGCGATCGCGTTATCGGCAGAGGCTAGGGTTTGGTCAGCAGTGGGCTGGGCCGCAAACCAAAACAGGCCTGCATCCCGGTAGGACCAGTAGGCGCTGTAGGCATAGGAGGCCAGCCCCGAGTTGACAAAGGCCTGCTGCATGCGGCTGCTCTCGCCACCGGAGAGAACCGCGTCTAGCATATCCAGCGCCGCCCGGTCGGGGTGGGAGAGGCTGGGGGCCGGGTAGGCTAGCTTTAGCTCCGCAACCGAAAGGTTGCCCTGGGAAACCACCGCCGTTTGATTGGGGGAGAAGGGGGGGCGCTCAACCGGCGTGGGAGGCTGCTGGCGCAGGGGGCTGACAATGAGGGCAGCGGGAATGGCGCTGAAGCGATCGCGGATTTCGGCGAGCACCTGGCCAGTATCGAAGTTGCCCACCAGCACAATGGCGGCGTTGTTGGGCCGGTAGTAGCGCTGGTAAAACTCCCGTAGATCTTCAGGGGAAATGCGGGCCATGCTGGCGCGATCGCCGGTGCCCATTCTGCCGTAGGGGGTCTGGGCCAGGGTCTGCTGCAGGATGACCTCAAACTGGGTGTAGAAAGGCCGGTTTTCGTTCCCCTCCCGCTCGGAAATCACCGCCTGCTTCTCTAGTTCCACATCCTGGGGGTCGATCTTGAGGGCCGCCATCCGCTCGGCCTCCAAGGTCAAGATGGGGGAAAGCTGGTTGGGGGTGATGAAGCAGAAATAGTTGCTGTATTCATCCGCCGTGGTGCCGTTGCGGTTGGTAACCCCTAAACCGCGCACGAGCTGCCGATAGGACACCGGGCGCGGCTCCGTGGGGCGAAACATGGTGTGCTCCAGAAGGTGGGCCAATCCTTCTTGGGCTGCCGGGTCCTGGGCTGAGCCGACCCGGTAGATCACCTGCAGGGCGATCGCGGGCATGGTGGGCACTTCTTTGGTAATCACCGTCAGCCCGTTGTCTAAAACCACCGTCTGGGCATCCGAGGCCAGGGCGTAGTCTGACGGCGCGCCCTGCGCCAGAGGGCTAGCGGGCGTAGCGGTACTCGCTAGGATGACGAGGGCAGCGCTAATGGCAGTAATTACGACAAGCCTGATGCGCCGCAGCGAGCCAGCCAGAGAACGGCTGATGGACGAATATTTCATGGGAAGGGCAGTGCGCTCTGAAATCTTGAGGAACTTAGCCCCATTAAACCACTTTCGCCCTGAGCAAATTCAGATAGGGCACTGGCCAAGTTGCCGACGGGAGCGAGTCGCGTCGATATCAATATCAATGCAATGGCAACAAGAGATTGATAGGGCGATCGCCCCTTAAACATCTACCCCAAAGTCACTCTCAGTTTGCTTTAGAAGTCTATTCCCCCTAAAGACAGTCCGATTTGTGGCATAAAAGCCCCGCCTTCCGTGATTTATGGCACCACAATAGACAGCAAGCTCACGGCTGCAGCCTGCGTCTTGGCTCAAAGGAAGCCCAAAGACCTCCTCTCAAGCAGCCTGTGCAGCATCTACCTTATTTCAAACACCGCGCTGCTGAATCTTGCCAGCAAATCTTGCCAGCAGAGTTACCCTCGCACCGCTCCCAGCAGCGCATTTGTCTATCGCCGTACAGCCTTGTGACGACGGCGACAGCTCCGGTGCGCGCTGAATCAGCGCGAAGAATGTCCCACTGACTGCCGCGAGTCCGCCAACCATGGGCAAAGCGGTCAGCCCAATTCATCAAAATTCATAGCTAAATCAATATGTCAACCAGATTACAGTCCACTACTGCGCTCATGTTGCTACTGGGGAGCGCCAGCGCCCCCCTGATCAGCCCTGCCCCTGCTGCAGCCCAGACCCGCTTCAGCGACATCCCTTCCGGCTACTGGGCCGAGCAGTTCATCGGCGACCTAGCCGCTAGAGACGTCATTGCAGGCTTCCCCGACGGCAGCTTCCAGCCCAACGCGCCCGTCACCCGCGCCCAGTATGCCGCCATGGTGCGCAAAGCCTTTAACCAGGCCGACATCCGCCGCCCGGTAGCCTTTGTGGATGTGGCCGGTAACTACTGGGCCACCCCCGCCATCAACGACGCCTACAGCATGGGCTTTTTGTCAGGCTACCCCGGCAACGTATTCCGCCCCGACCAAAATATTCCCCGGGCCCAGGTACTGGTCTCCCTCGCCAACGGCCTCGGCTACAGCGCCAACAGCAGCAGCGGCCTGCGGTTCTACAACGACGCTGCTGCCATCCCTGACTACGCCACCGGCAGCATTGCCGCCGCTACGGAAGAGGGCATCGTCGTCAACTATCCCAGCGTCAATCGCCTGCGGCCTAACGAAACCGCCACCCGCGCCGATGTGGCCGCGTTCATTTACCAAGCGCTGGCCAGCCAAGGCCAGGTGACCGCTGTCAGCTCTCCCTACATCGTCAACGTCGCCCAAACCCCCAGCACTCCCTCCCGTTCGGCCAGCCTACCCGCCGGGGCGACGATTCCGGTGACCTACGACGACAACGACGAAATCGTCCTGCTGCCGGAGGAGACGGTGCCCCTGACGCTGCGGGTGTCGCGCACCTTGACTAATAACCAGGGGCAAGTGGTGGTGCCGGTGGACAGTGAAGTGGTGGGTGAGCTGCGCCCGGCGGAAGGGGGGACGCGGTTTGTGGCCCAGGAGCTGGTGCTCACCAACGGCCAGCGGATTGCCATCAACGCCACGTCCCAAATCGTTACCGAGACGAAGACCATCGGCAAAGGCATCGACATTCTCGACACCATTGGCGGCGCTGCCGCTGGGTCTGCCGCTGCGGCGGTAATTGCTGAGGTGACGGGGGATAGCCGCATTGACGTACTGGAGGTGCTGGCCGGCACGGCGGCGGGCACCATCGGCGGGGTGCTGCTGGGGGGCGATCGCGTGGAGGTGATTACGGTGGACCCCACGGCGGACCTGAATTTGACCCTTAACTCGAATTTGGTGCTGTAGGGGTAGGTTAACTACTTTGCTACTGTAGGTCTGCAGCAAAATTCGCCGCTTTTGGAACGCGCCTTGACGGAAGTTGGGGCGCGTTTGGTTTAGTTTCCCTGCCAGGTGAGGCTATTAGGTTAACGTGGCTTAATTATGGCGGGGCTCTCCGCATTAAGGATCGCCTGCTCTATATTCGGTTGTTGTAGTGCAACAATTGCGATCGAGGGCTGCACATTGAGGATCGGTCTGTGCGTATTGAGGATCGAGGGCTGCGCATTTGATGTGCATGGCTACACATTGAGGAGCGAGGGCTGCAAACTCGATGTAGAGGGCTGCGCATCTAAGATCGAGGGTTGTACGATTGAAGATTTTCCCGCCTCTGTGGATTGGAGGCGCATCTTCACTCAACCCTATCAATATGAAAACCACTGTAAGCATTTTACGTAGGTCCTGAGAAGCCTGGAGCGATTCTGTAGGGCTTGGTGTGAGCTTATTTGAGCCAATGCCATGCTGGAGTTTCTTACTAAGCTGTGGAGATGGATTAAGGGGCTGTTTGTGAGGAGAGCGGCGCGGCCTGGGCAGGATGTACATAGGCCAGTGGCGGCGAGGCCTGCCCTAAGCGATGTGGAGTATGAGAACTACTTCATGCAGTTGCTGGAGACATTGGAGCAGGGGCTAGGCCGGGGGGAGCTGCGAGGGTGGTTAATTACTCGGCGGGTGAGGGAGGAGGAGCTGGCGAACTGGCTGGGACGGCAGCGGGAGCGGTGGATGGCGCAGCCGGAGCAGCATGGGGAGCTGGCGCGGCGGTTGGAGCGGTTGGGAAGGGTGGCGAGTGGGGAGCTTGGGGTGGTAGCTGGGGCGATTGGGGCAACAGTGTTGGAGCAGCAGATCACCGATAATGACTCTGGGCAGATAGAGGATAGAGAGACATCCTCCTTAGAGGAATTACCTGAATCGCGCTCCTCTGGTGTTGGTGAGGAGGGCAAGACTGATGACGTTGACAGTCGCCTTGATGAGGTGATTCAGCAACACCGAGCTGGAAATCTCTCAGAAGCGCTGAAGTTGTCCAAGCGGATCATAGAAGACTACCCCGAGGACTTTAGAGGATGGTCGTTAGACGGCTTTCTTCTGTCTAATCTGGGGCGAGAGAAGGAGGCACTTGCCAGCTATGAGGAGGCCATCAAGTACAAGCCGGACTACTACATATATTGGTACGTTCGCGGCAATACCCTGTCTAATCTGGGACGAGAGGAGGAGGCGCTTGCCAGCTATGGGGAAGCCATCAAGCACAAGCCAGATTACCACATAGCTTGGAGCAATCGCGGCAATGCCCTGTCTGACCTAGGGCGATATGAGCAGGCAATCGCCAGCCATGAGGAGGCCATCAAGCACAAGCCAGATTGCCACGAAGCCTGGAGCAATCGCGGCAATGCCCTGTCTGACCTAGGGCGATACGAGGAGGCAATCGCCAGCCATGAGGAGGCCATCAAGCACAAGCCAGATTACCACATAGCTTGGACCAATCGCGGCGTTGTCCTCTCTAACCTAGAGCGATATGAGGAGGCACTCGCCAGCCATGAGGAGGCCATCAAGCATGAGCTGGAAGGCTACCTCGCTTGGTACGGTCGCGGCAAGGCTTTATCTGACCTGGGACTCCATGAG
>JBCCAG010000658.1:0-2790 GCA_039814955.1 Cyanobacteria bacterium P01_A01_bin.135 | reverse complement strand
CAAGATTGATGCGTTACCCTAATAACGCCAACATCCCACCGCGAAACCCATGCATCGCGATCGCCCCGAACTCCTTGCCCCTGCCGGCAACTGGGACTGCGCCAAAGCCGCCATCGAAAACGGCGCCGACGCCATCTACTTTGGATTGGATCGCTTCAACGCCCGTATGCGGGCCGATAACTTCACCGAAGCCGACTTGCCCCAGCTAATGGCCGAGCTGCACCGTCGGGGCGTCAAAGGCTACCTCACCCTCAATACTCTGGTCTTTACCGCTGAGCTGCCCCAGGTGGAGCGCTACCTGCGCAGCGTCATCGCCGCCGGGGTAGATGCCGCCATCGTCCAGGATGTGGGCCTTTGCCGCCTCATCCGCCACCTGAGCCCCGACTTCCCCATCCACGCCTCCACCCAAATGACGGTGACCAGCGCCGCCGGGGTGGCCTTCGCCAAGGAGCTGGGCTGCAGTCTCGTGGTGCTAGCCCGGGAATGTGCCATCAGCGACATCGAGAAAATTCGCCAGCAGATGGGGCATCAGGGCATCACCCTACCTCTGGAAGTATTTGTCCATGGTGCCCTCTGCGTAGCCTACTCCGGCCAGTGCCTCACCAGCGAGGCGTTGGGTGGCCGCTCCGCTAACCGGGGGGAGTGCGCCCAGGCCTGCCGCATGCCCTACGATTTAATCGTTGACGGGGAGCCGGTGAATTTGACCGATGATGAAGGCGATCGCCGCTACTTGCTTAGCCCCCAGGACCTGGCGGGTTTGCCCCTCGTGTCAGAGCTAGCAAAAGCCGGGGTAAGCTGCCTCAAAATTGAGGGCCGGCTAAAGTCGCCGGAATATGTGGCCAGCGTCACCCAGGTGTACCGCCAGGCCCTCGACCAGCTCGCCGCGACAGCTGAGTCTGCTTCCGACTCCCGCTACCAGCTAGAGATGGCCTTCTCCCGGGGGCTGTACACGGGCTGGCTAGGGGGCATCGACAACCAGGCCCTGGTCCACGGTCGCTACGCCAAAAAGCGGGGCACATACTTGGGGCAGGTCACCCAGGTGCAGCGGGAGCGGGTGACCATTGCGATAGAGACAGCCTCAGGAGATATCACCCCTAAGCCGGGGGACGGCCTGGTATTTACCGCAGATGATAAGGAAGTCGGCGGACGCATTTACGAGGTTGAGGTGACCGGCGATCGCGCTCATCTCAATTTTGGTAGGCGGTTCAACACCCGCCCCATTGCCGTGGGCGATCGCTGCTGGAAAACCAGCGACCCGGACCTGGATCGCCGCCTGCGCCAGAGCTACAGCGGCGACGCTCCTCAGGCCCAGCAGCCTGTGACAATGACGGTCAGCGGCGCAGTGGATACCCCGCTAACGCTAGTAGCCCGCGATCGCCAGGGCCATTCGGTACAGGTTCAATCTCAAATGCCCCTGGTTGCCGCCCACTCCCGACCTTTGACCCGAGAGACCCTGCGCAAGCAGCTAGGCCGCTTAGGCAATACTCCTTTTACCCTAGAGGCTTTAGAGGTGCAGCTTCAGGGAGACGCTATGCTGCCCATGAGCGAACTGAACCGGCTGCGGCGAGCAGCGGTGGCACAGTTGGAGCAGCAGCGATCGCAGCCCAAGGCCTGGACTTTAAGGCAAACTACCTACACCGACCTGCTGCCCCCCAGTCCCGATCACCCCCCTCAAGAGACCCAGATCCTGGTGCTAGTACGCCGCCTCGACCAGCTGCAGGCTGCCTTAGCAGCGGGGGTAACTACTGTTTACTGCGAGTTTGAAGACCCCCGCGCCTACCGGCAAGCGGTGACCTTGGGGCGGGCCGAATCTGCAGCCGTTTGGGTGGCCCCGCCCCGGATCACCAAGCCCAAAGAAAATTGGATTTTGGACCAGGTGAGGCGCAGCAGCGCGGACGGCTACCTGGTGCGCAACTATGATCACCTCGCCTACTTTGCCGACCAGCCCTGCATCGGCGACTTCTCCTTAAACGTCGCTAACCCCATTACCGCCGCCTACTTTAAGAGGCTAGGGCTGCAGCGGCTCACCGCCTCCTATGACCTCAACGCCCACCAGCTTGAAGACCTCCTCACCACCTGCCCTGACTGGTTTGAGGTGACCCTGCACCAGCACATGCCCCTGTTCCACATGGAGCACTGCGTCTTCTGCGCCTTTTTGTCCGACGGCACTGACTACCGCAACTGTGGGCGGCCCTGCGAAACTCATGTGGTGAAGCTGCGGGATCGGACAGGGATGGAGCACACCCTGCAGGCGGACGCGGGCTGTCGCAACACCCTGTTTAACGGCACAGCCCAAACCGGCGCGGAGTATGTGCAGCGGCTGGTGGCGGCGGGACTGCGCTATCTACGGCTGGAGTTTTTGCAGGAACCTCCGCTGGTGGTCGCGCAAACCGTGGCCCAATATCAGCAGCTTTTGGCTGGCAGCATCAGCGGCGCAAAGCTCTGGCAAACCCTAAAGCTACAGCACCGGCTCGGGGTTACCCGAGGACCGCTAGATCAATAGCGGCACTAGCTGGCGCAGACAGAACAGGCAAAGGGGTGGATATGGCCGCTGCTAATGGCGTCTTCTAAAAGCTGCAGCAGCTTGCGATCGCGATCGCTCAGCTCCCCGCTCCCGGTTGCCAAATACTGCGCTAGCTCGGTGGAGATTTCCCCGGTGTCTAGCGCCTGCTGGACTTCTGCCTCTAGGTTCATACGGACATTAACCATGGGATACCCCACCAAATTAGCCACCTATACGACTTCAGCCTCTGCTGTCCCTATTTCGTAAAATCCTTGCTCAAAGTGCAT
>JBCCAG010000589.1:0-3182 GCA_039814955.1 Cyanobacteria bacterium P01_A01_bin.135 | reverse complement strand
GTTGTTGATGCTAGCCTTACCCTGGTCATGGAAGGCGACTTGGTTAAGGTTGTGGCCTGGTACGACAACGAGTGGGGCTACAGCCAGCGGGTTGTGGACTTGGCAGAGCTAGTTGCTGAGAAGTGGCCTGCGTAAATTTCGTCTAGGGTTCCAGCTTTTACAGCGGCACACCGTCAAATACCGGCCTGCCGCTGTGCCGAGGAGAGGCTGCATGTAGAGTAGGTTAATCGCAACAAGATAGGGACATAGCATTGCCATGTCCCTACTGCACGTTTATGGGCGGACCGATGGTTGACAGGATTGGCCCAGGCTAATTTACCCAGCGGCGATCGCTTCTGCGCCTTCCGGTGCCTCGAACTTATATCCCACCCCCCGCACAGTCTGAATTAGGGCCGGCTGAGAGGTGTCGGTTTCAATCTTCTTGCGGATCTGGCCGATGTGGACATCTACGACTCGCTGGTCGCCGACGTACTCGTAGTCCCAGACCTTCTGGATTAGCTCAGCCCGCCGCCATACTCGCCCCGGATGGCTGGCGAGGAAGTGCAGCAAGTCGAACTCTAGGGCAGTCAAAGATATAGGGCTGCTATCGAGGGTAACCTCCCGCCGAACCGGGTCAATCATTAGCCGGTTAAAGGTAAGCCGCTGTTGCTCAGCCGCTGTCACAGGGCGCTGGCGCTTCAAAATTGCGCCCACGCGCACCTCAAGCTCACCTAAGCTAAACGGTTTTGTAAGATAATCATCTGCGCCCTGGGAAAAGCCCCGAATCTTATCGGCTTCGTCTGTACGGCTTGTTAGCATAAGCACAAAGACGCCCGTGCGCTTCTGCATCTCCTCACAGAGCGCATAGCCTGTAGCATCGGGGAGGTTGACGTCGAGGATGACTAAGTCAGGGTTAAACTGCTCGAACACCGAGAGCGCCGATTTTCCGTCCTCAGCGGATTCGACATGGTAGTCGTGCTTCGACAAAAATCGATATATAAGCGTCCGAATTGCAGGATCGTCATCAACGACAAGGATCTTGGCTGATGCCATAGTCGTAACCTATGTACTAGAAATATAGTGAACATTCATAACAAAGCGTGACGTACTGGCACAGCGGTACTCCACACTTGCTCACCAAACCAGCATAGATGCCACTGGTGAACCGGAGGTACACCCTTTTAAGAGATTAGCGATCGCCTACGCCAGTACCATTGCTAGCTATGTTAGCCGACAGGCCCGGCCAAATGCTAATCCCATGCATACCGCATTATAACTAGCAGATCAAAATATGCTCCACTTCACGAGGGATTTCGACGCGATCGCGTCTGTCAACTGTTTAGAGGACTGGTGGGTGGCCTCTATCAGGCTCCTATCAGGTTCCACTGACACTCGCCTAAATTAAAAACAGGGGTTTCCCTCAGCATGGATAGTCATGATTTAAATAGCAGATTACTGCGACGCTGATATATCTTAATGCAGGTAGGCGTGCCGCAAATCCGGGAGCTTTGCAAATTTAGCGACGGCCTATCTTTGGGCAAGTACCGAGGTGGTCGTCCGGGTTTCTCGGGTGAGGGCCGACGAAGCGTACCGATTTGCCTGGATTTTAGTTAATCTATAGTAACTAGTTGTTGCCAGCCCAGTAGGGATCGCCAGTAGGGATTACATCGATGAGCACTCAGAGTCATTATGACAAATTGGGGGTCGACGAAAACTCTTCGTTTGAGGAGATCCAGAATGCTCGTAGTCGGCTCTTGGACGAGCACGGCAGCGATCGCAAGCTAGCTGAAGATATTGAGGCCGCCTATGACGCCATCTTGATGGATCGGCTGCGTCTCCGGCAGGAAGGAAAAATTCGCGTTCCTGACCGCATTCGCTTCCCCGAGCGGCTTACCGCCGAGTCCCCGGCACAGCCAGGCTCCCCTGCCCCTAAGCAGTCTTTTGGCTGGTTGCAGCGCGTGATTGACAACCCCAGTCAGAGCGAGGTGCTGTGGCCTGCTATCTCTTTTGCTGGGATTGGGGCTTTGGGTTTGATGAGTCCATCGGTGGCGCTGGCGCTAGGGGTAGGTTTTTGCCTCTACTTCCTCAACCGCAAGGAGAATAAGTTTGGACGGGCTTTTCTGCTCACCATTGCTAGCCTGCTGGTGGGCATCGTACTCGGTCTACAGCTTGGCAACCTCACTGAGGCCCAGCTCAGCGCCTTTCAGATGACTCCCGAAGGCTTTGCGGCTGTCGTAACGGCGTTCTTGTTCTGGTTGACTAGCAGCTTCCTTCGCTGATTGGCTTCGCGAGGAGCAGCCGAGCCTAGTCATGGGCTGGGCTGCTTTTCAGTCAGGTTATGATAGCTCGCCGCAGGCCTCAATCACGAGCTTGGCTTTCGGCTTACCGCCGCCTGTCCCGTAGGACTCAAGCTTCTTCACCACGTCCATACCGTCGGTCACCTTGCCGAACACTACATGGCGTCCGTCTAGCCAGTCTGTTACCACGGTGGTGATGAAGAACTGGGAGCCGTTTGTGTTCGGGCCCGCGTTGGCCATCGACAAGATGCCCGGCTCGGTGTGTTTGAGGGTAAAATTCTCATCTTTAAAGGTGCGGCCGTAGATGGACTTACCGCCAGTGCCATTGTGGTTGGTAAAATCTCCTCCCTGGCACATGAAGTTGGGGATGACGCGGTGGAAGCTGCTCCCTTCGTAGCCAAAGCCTGGTTCGCCGGTACAGAGCTGGCGGAAGTTCTCGGCGGTTTTGGGCACAACGTCTGCAAACAGCTCCATGGTGATCCGGCCTAGGGCCTCACCATCAGCGGTAACGTCGAAGTAGACGGTTGGGTTAGACATGATCGAGTCTATAGATAGGGATTGCGTAATGTTACCCTCATAGTAAGGGCCAATGGTCCTTCCAGAGCAAATCTAGCCACAGTAAGCAACAGTTGGGTGGTAAATCCCGCATGCTGTGCGGCAAGCCGAGATGGTACAGGCAACTGAACTTGAACAAGTTTCTTTTGGGCTACTGCTTGAAAAGCAGCTAGAATATTGCGAACGATACTTGGCTAAAACCTGTAGGAATTTAAGCGTTTATCACCATATACTCATCAGTAAGTACAGCATTGTTCATGTCGGTGGGCTGATCGGCGGCCTGATCGGCGCGGCGGCGGGCGTGCAGGTCTTCGCCATCCTGCGGGAGTTGGGTCAGGTCGATCTGCTGGT
>JBCCAG010000636.1:0-2904 GCA_039814955.1 Cyanobacteria bacterium P01_A01_bin.135 | reverse complement strand
GCCAGCGTGTTTACCTTTTCGATGCACTGCGAAATCAACTTTCCTAGCCGCAAGCAGCACAGCGACTGCGATGTGCCGCTGCCGGAGGGGCTAGAGGACGACGCCTACCTGCAGATTTTAGCTGCGCACCTGCCGGATCTCCTCAGCCAGGTACGGCCCGATTTGGTGATCTATGACGCGGGGGTGGATGTTCATATCGGCGATCGCCTCGGAAAGCTGGCCCTGACGGATGCAGGCATCTTTCGGCGGGATATGCAGGTGCTGAGCACCTGTTGTGCGGCGGGCTACCCGGTGGCCTGTGTGATTGGCGGCGGCTATGCTAAGGACTTTAACGCCCTGGCCTACCGCCACTCTCTGCTGCACCGGGCCGCAAGCCAGGTTTTTCACCTGTCGCTTGTGTAATGTGTAGCCACTGCCGCGCTGGTCGGGTTGAGGGGAGCGTTAGACTCCGCGCTTAGCGCCGGGGGGGAATAAGCTCATTGAGAGGGGCCAACAATGCGGAACTGCCCAGCCTCATCCACCTCCACTCGCCCCCCGAGCTGCTCAATCTGGCGAATGGCAACCCGCTGGGTCTCTTCATCAAAGGCATTGGAGAGCACAATAGCCCAAGCGGAGATCTGGGCGGCGGCGCTGCTAGGGTTCTCCCGCAAAAAGGCGGCGGTTTGCCGCGAGGCAGCGGCGAGCGCCTGACTCTCTGGGTCCTCGTAGATGCTAGCCCAATCGGCGGCGGTCTCAAAGGATTGGGCTGCCGCCTCCGGGTCTCCCAAAAACAGCAGCTCGTCGCTGGCTTTGTACCGCCAGATGACGTAGGCGCGTTCTGGGGTGGTGGGGGTGAGCTGGGCCAGACCCCGCTCGAAGAGGGTAACGGTGCGCTGGGGCTGACCCGCAAATAGGGTACCGCTGGCCGAAAGAAAGAGGTAAGCGTCGCGGAAATAGGGGTCGCGCTCTAAAATGATGTCGAAGTAGTCGAGGCTGAGTCCGTAGCCCGTTTGCCGGCGGGCCTCAAGGTTGCCAAAGTACTGGATGAACTGTAGCATCACCCAGTCCGCGATCAGATTATTAAAGCCAAACCCTGGAACTCGCTTGAAAATTTGAAGCTGCTGCCGCTGCTGCACCACCGAGGTAGTTTGAGCAACGGTTTTGAAGGCGGTTAGCCGCCGTTGCTGCAGGAGGGCGATCGCTATCAGCGCGGTGGCGATCGCTCCGAAGAGCAAAGCGGTACGAAGCGGGGCTCTAACTTCTGTAGGGCGTGGCAATGCCTGGATCAGTAGATTTTCCAGACAAATTGTACAACTCCCACAGCGGTTTAGTCCCGCTAAGCCGCTGCTGACATAGGGTCATTTAGCGCTAATCTTGCTTTATGAATCAAACGGCTACTGACGGCTCCTACGGGGACATTTATCAGCAATACCTCCAGCGCCATGGGGCAATGCCGCCCCCCGACTCGGCAGCGCGGGATAAGTTAGACCGTCTGCTCAATCAAACGCCCTGGGAGGCCCCCGTTACTTCGGCCGATCAGGTCAACACGGCAGTGGTGGCCCTGGTGCTGGCGGAGGCCGCCGATGACGCCTACCTGCGCAGCCTCTACTTGGAGACCGCGTTGGACGCCCTTCAGGTGAATGAGCCCCTGGCGGCAGCGCACCGCTGCTTGATGGGGGTGTGGCTGCAGGAGCCGGGGGCGGCAGGGCAGGCCCTGGCTACCTTAGCGGCTTTAGCCAATGCTGGAGGTAGTGGTGATGCTAGTGATACTGGCGGAGCGCTGGGGTTAATCTACCTGCCCCCCACCCGACCAGCGGATCTACGCGGTGAGCTGCTGCGTCAGTTGCTAGCGGGTAGGGCCGAAGAGCAGGCCCTGCTGCTGACGGTGGAGGCTCTGCGGCGATCGCCATTGGCCTTTTACAGCCCTCAAGGTCTACGGTTTTTGCAGTTAGCGGTACAGCATTACCCTCAGGTAGCGGCGCTGCACCGGCAGCTCGGCCTGGCCAACTTGCTCAGTGATCGCCCAGAAGGTTTGGTGAATCTGCACCGAGCTAGGGTCCTGGATCCCCACGATGCCAAGACGTATCAAGCGCTGCAGCTCGCCTACCGTACATTGACGACTGTCCAAGCTGCCCACTGGCAGACCCAGGCTAGACAGATCGCCGGTGATGCCCCCGAATGGCGCTGGACCCAGCTTCCCCCCGACAGCCCCATCACCTATATTCCCTACGATGGCGTGCTGCTGGCGGTTGAGGCAAGCCTGCGCAGCATCGTTACCAGCGTCCTGCTGGCCCAGGGCACCTGGTTTGAGGCAGAGCTGGCCCTGTGGCGGCAGCAGCTACAGCCGGGCATGGTGGTGATTGATGTGGGGGCCAACGTTGGGGTGTATACCTTTAGCGCTGCCGTGCGGGTGGGCCGCGAAGGCCGGGTGCTAGCGGTGGAGCCGGGTGCCGGCTGTGTGCAATGCCTAGAGGAGACCTGCCGCCTCAACGGGCTAGAGTGGGTGACGATATGCGCCGCTGCCGCTAGTGACCACACGGGGACTGCCCAGCTCGCTGAGCACGGTGCTAGCGAGCTAAACGAGCTGGTGCCATCCTCTCAAGGTGGGGTGACGGTGCCCTGTATCACGCTGGATAGCTTGGTGGAAGAGCAGAGGCTCACCCGGGTAGACTGGCTCAAAATCGACGCGGAGGGGCACGAACTTCCGGTGCTGCGCGGCGGGACAGCGCTGCTGCAGCGCTTTCGCCCTAAAATCTTGTACGAGAATGTGGCGGCGGGCCAGGGCGCTAATGTGGCGGTGGGTCAGTGGCTGCAGCAGGCGGGCTACCAGCTCTACCGCTACCGCCCTTTTGTGGCGGAGCTAGAGCCTGTGACCGACCTTGACCAGGGGCCGCGATCGCTCAACCTCGTTGCCTTACCCGCCCG
>JBCCAG010000537.1:0-3457 GCA_039814955.1 Cyanobacteria bacterium P01_A01_bin.135 | reverse complement strand
GGTCAACAGCATCCCCACCATGTTGATGATTAGCCCAATGCGCAGGGCTCGCATAGCGTCGCTGGGCCGGGGCCGGTCCCCCAGGGGCGATCGCAGCTTTCGCGACAGGCGGGTGTAGCGAAACGCCCAGTATGCCCCGGCATACAGCATGACCAGCCCAATCGCTGCCAGCGTCAGCCCAATGCCAGCGCCAGGATTATCGCGGGGTTCATTGCCGCCGGTTGACTGACTGATCAGCGTCGCGGAGAAAGCCAAGACCAGCATAGAGACGACAGCCAAGACAATCTGAATGTAAAAGCTGGACCAGCCGTACCGGCGAAAGGCACCGGCTATGCGCTTGACTGCGGGGGAGAGCTCTGAGGGGCCTGGGTCGTACATGGGATACGGGGGCGTGGGTATGATCGTACGATAGCACTAGGGGGCCTGGGTCGGAGAAGGGTTACAGATGCTTACTAACGCGGCCCACGAGTCCCGGCAACTAGCCAAAGTGACTGGCCGCCCGCTACCGCCGCACCCAAAGCCCCAACCCTAAAAGAAATAGTAAACCCAGACCCCCCGCCAGGGGATTGCCGTCAACCCCCGTCAACCACTGCGGACCAGACCGGGGCGCAACCAGCCCGCCCACCTGCGCCAAGTAATACCCCCACACCAGCCCCGCATGGATTCCCACCGCCATACCCAGCCGTCCCCGGCAGCGCCGCCGCGCCCACACCAGTAGCAGGCCCAGCAGCAGCAGCCCCGGGAACTGCGGCGCAGTGCGCAGCATCTCCGGCAAGGGCTTAATGAAGTGGAGGGCCGCAAAGGTAAGGCTGCTGCCCCACAGGGCAGTATTGGCGGAGTAGTCTTCTTTGAGCTCCCCCCACAGCCAGCCGCGAAACACCAGCTCTTCGGCTAGCCCCACCCCCAGCGCTACCAGCAGCCCTTCTAGGGCCGTCAGCCCGATGCCTAGGCCGGGCCACCGCCAGCGCGTCCAGCCCAGCAGCGCCATCAGCCCAAACAGCAGCGCCAGGCTCGCTGCCCCTGCCCCCAATCCCACCGCCAGCTCCCGCCCGTTGCCATTCCCCCCAGTGAGCCCATAGCGATCCCGCAGCCGGGCCTGGTATAGGGTACGGCTCCAGAACCGCAGCAGAAAGATAAATGCTAAAAACAAGACCGCCATCACCGCGATGCTGCGGGTGTTAGGGTCGGTAATGCTGAGCTGGGCCAGACCATAGAAAGGGAGCCACAGCGCCAGCAGCGCCCCGACAAATACCCCGATGCGCAGTGGGGCAGGGCGGTTGGCGATCGCCGGACCAAATAGCCAGGTTAAAAATCCCAGGGGTTTGAGCATTCTGGTATGAATATTCCGCTGCGGCGGACGGGAGTACCTGTCAGCATACAGCCAACCTAGAACCTCAGAACCTTCCATGGCCTGACAGCTATGGCCTAGCCGCGCAGGGCTAGACGGAGATCTCAGCGATCGCCGTCAGGTCTGAGTTAGATAGGGCATTGGCTCTCACCCCTTTGACAACCGCCACCAGGTCATTACCAATCAGCACCGCCGCTTGGCCGCGTCCCCGAGCCGCAAACCGCACCTGGCTAAATTCGTTCTGGCTGGTGATTACCCCTAAGCGGTCTTCTCCCTGCACAAAGTCTTGAATCACCAGGTGTCCTTGGCCTACCTGCAGAGCAAACATGTCAAAATCCTTGCCGCCCCTAGCAAAATCGATGCCGCCATCGCCAAAAATGCGATCGATCCCCTGCCCTCCCGACAGCCGGTCGTTGCCGATCCCGCCAGAGAGCACATCGTTACCGTGCCCACCGGAAAGCACGTCGTTGCCGTGGCCACCGAACATTGTGTCCTCTTCAAACTGCCCCAGCAGCTTGTCGTTACCAAAGCCCCCCTGCATAAGGTCAACGCCCGATCCCCCCTCCAGGATGTCGTTATGCGCCCCGCCATCGAGACGGTCGTTCCCCGCATCCCCAATCAGATGATCTCGTCCGAGGCCACCGGCAAGGGTGTCATCCCCCGCCTCACCGAACAGGCGATCATGTCCCACGTTGCCGATCAGAATGTCGTTACTGTCACCGCCTCTCAAAACGTCATTGCCAACCCCGCCATCCAGATAGTCATCGTCCCAGCCTCCCAGCAGCAGGTCATTTCCCTTACGGCCAAACAGGCTATCCCGTCCGGCCCGGCCTTCGATGCGGTTGCGGCCTTTACTGCCAATTACCTGCTCCGCCGCAATGTCACCGATAAAATTAGGCCGTCGATTATTTAGTCGCTTGGTCCACTCAGAAGTGGGGATCAGCAGCTCATTAATGTTGATTTCAAACATTGCTATAACTTTTTATACCTCTTGCTTCAATCTTCCCTAGGTGAATATTCGGCATCTATGGGAAGGCCAGCAAATTTACCAGAAAAGCCACCTACCTCAAGCACCTGTATAAAATGATTTTTTTATCCGGAGCCATGACCTGTCGCTGACGCTTTTGTGGGTCCATTGAAACAATCCCCCGTCCTCACCTGATCCCTGTCCTCACTCACTTGCTACCACAGAGCGATCGCCACAGCCATTCGCCACAGGCGGGGAGAAAAATCACTGGGAGAGTCTTCCCTTTCCAGGAAATATCCTTTAGGATGCCTGGTAAGGTTGACCAACCGGGCTCAGCGCTGCCGGTAGCGCTCCCCATTGGTCCTCACCGAATAGTTCCCTGCAGATCGCTCTAAATGGGACGCCTGGGGGGGTGCCTCAAGCTCCCTAGCCTCGCTGGAGCAAGCCAAGTTTTTAAGCCACTTTTATATCCCCACAAAGGATTCAGTTATGGGAATACCTGAAAGTTTTTCGCGCCTGTGCCACTCCTACCTCGGCTTGGCCGATCGATTTCAGCAGCTCGACGTAGAGTGCATGGAACTCAAAACCCGCTTGGTTCCGCTACTCCACAGTATTCAAGCCAAGGACGAGCAGATTCGTGCCCTCAGCGACGAGAATCATCGGCTAAAGGAGGAGATTGAGGCCGTGACGGCCAAGTACAGCGCCCTTAAAGCCTTAGAAGGGATGATGAGCCCTGAGCTCAACGACTTGCTGCAGCAAGCAGAAGCGCAGGCCGATCTAGTGGATGAAACCCTACAGGAAATGGACCATGACGGAATGCCCGGCATGTCCGCTGAAGACCGGCAAATTCTTCAGCAGTTCACCGCTAATCCGGTGCAGTTCACTACCAACGGGCAGAACGGCCGCCGCCAGAGCTAATGAAGCGGGCGGCTTTGCTGCGGCTCGGTCACGGCTGTTGAGATGAAGCAGCGCCCGGGGCGGGAAGCTTGAGCCAGATCTGGAAGCGCTGACGATCCTGAACCGCACGAATGCTGCCGCCTAAATAGTGAACCTGCTTCTCCACCAGCGCTAAACCTAGCCCAACACCGCCATGCTGCCAGCGATCGCGCTGGGGCAGCCGGTAGAACTTATCGAAAATGCGG
>JBCCAG010000058.1:0-11439 GCA_039814955.1 Cyanobacteria bacterium P01_A01_bin.135 | reverse complement strand
TCGGTTGTTCGTGCTGGTGACCCACTCGCAGAACTGCTGCCATACGTTAGCGCTGCTGCGCTGCTGTAGGGTAGTAGTCATAATTGCGGTTGGTGTTATTGATGTTGTCGGATGTATGAATGTGAGAGTGGTATAACCATGCATTACCTCTCACCAACTCAATATTACCAGATTTGTTAAGGAAAGTAAAGGGAGTTGTTGAATTGTTAATGTTTCGTCTAGATGCGGGTTGATGGTTCTTGGGTAGCTATCCAATAGCGATCGCGGTTCTTTCACCTGCTTTTCCGCATCAAGCGCTATCGCCTATCCTTTAAGCTCAAAACCGGTATACCACTCCGCGTAAGGGCTATTCTTGGCCATGTATCGGTTATAGTCCGGCGCGCCGTCAGCCCACCAAACGGGACCCCGCTCGCCCAGAGCTACCTTCGCTACGTTCACTTCGACCCGTGCGGCCTTTAGCGCCCCCTGATCACCAAGCTGCTTAGCGCGCTTCACGTGACGGCGGGCGTCCATCAGCTGCTGCACGTAGCGCTGGCGTGTCTCTTCATCCAAGCTGGGGTCTGTACAGCGCCACAGCCGACCCTTCACAACGAAATATCGCCCATCTGGGGTTACTGGATAGCTGGTCATTGCTCCACTCCTGCCTCCCCACGAGCCTCATGCGTTAAGCCTATTACTTCAGGAAAGAGCCTGTAGTGCTGTGTTCTGGGTGGGTTGAGGACTCCGCCCTATTCAATTAATGGCAAAAGCTTAGAGCACAGCTTTCAGATGTTGTCATGGCGATCGCCGCAGCAAGAGCTAATAAGGGTTGTCCATAAAAGCCACAAACTTGAATTGAGTCGGGATGACAGGATTTGAACCTGCGACATCCTGCTCCCAAAGCAGGCGCGCTACCAAGCTGCGCTACATCCCGAGGTATTGAGCTAGGCTAGAAGCGGGTGAGCATCGCTACAGCATCTACCCAACTGCGGCAGCCGACCACTGGAGTAGCCGTCTGGCTTCCTCAGTATAGCCCCTTCCCACAAATTCGGTCACGGCCGCTTCAGCGATAGTTCTTTGTACCGTTTAGAGCCCCGCCAAATGCCTGCAAGCTGGCCCATTGAGAACTTACCCGGCATAGATGCTGAGCACTGCGCTAAGCTGATGGGCTGCGGCATCACGACCACTGCCCATCTCCTACGCTACCGGGTGTCACATCAGCAGCGATCGCTCGCCGCCCGACTCCGGGTTCACCCGCAGTACTTGGCCAAATGGATTGCCCTGGCAGATCTCGCCCAGCTTCCAGCCGTTGGCTGTCAGTACTGTGGTCTACTGCTGCATGCAGGCATCACCTCTCCCCAACAGCTCGCCGCTACGCCCCTGGGACGGCTGCATCGCCAGTTGGTCAAGCTTCACGTAGCGACCCTACAGAACCGTCAGAATTGCCCCAGTCTGAGCGAGGTGCAGCGCTGGATTCAGCAGGCCCAGAGCTTTACCCAGCGATATTGAGCTCAAGGGCAGTGGCTAATGGTTCTTTGCAGACGGGTTGGCCAGGGCCGTTAGTAAGGGCGAGGACATGCCGCATCAAGCTCCGGTATAGTTTTCCTCCACAGTGTGCTAGGCGGCTGCGCAGAATGACCAAAGCGTGTACCCTTGTGGCAGACAACCGGGCCACATGTGAATTACTTTCTATGAATATCCGTATTGTTTCCACTCAACCCTTCTCTGACCAGAAGCCCGGAACCTCTGGCCTCCGCAAGCAGGTTCCCACTTTTAAGACAAGAAACTATTTAGAGAACTTTGTTCAATCTATTTTTGATGTTTTAGAGGACGTCAGCGGTAAGACCCTGGTGCTCGGCGGCGACGGGCGCTACTACAACCGTCAGGCCATTCAAACCATCCTCAAAATGGCGGCGGCCAACGGCTTCGGCAGGGTTTTGGTCGGGCAGGGCGGCATCCTCTCCACCCCTGCCGCCTCCTGCGTTATTCGCAAGAGCCAAGCCCTAGGGGGCATCATCCTCTCCGCTAGCCACAACCCCGGTGGTCCCAAGGGGGACTTTGGCGTCAAGTACAACACCGAGAACGGCGGCCCGGCCCCCGAGAAGATTACCCAGGGAATATACGAGCGTAGCCAGGTAATCGACAGCTACAAAATGATGGACGCAGCCGATGTAGACATCGATAGCATGGGCGAGACCAAGCTGGGGGAGATGACCGTCCAGGTGATTGATTCGGTGGCGGACTACGCCGAGCTGATGCAGTCCCTATTCGATTTTGATAAGATTCGCCAGCTGCTGAGCGGCAACTTCCGCATGTGCATGGATTCCCTGCATGCGGTTACCGGTCCCTACGCCCACGCCATCTTTGAGGGCCAGCTCAACGCCCCGGAAGGCACGGTCATCCACGGCAAGCCCCTGGAAGATTTTGGCGGCGGCCACCCCGACCCCAACCTGGTATACGCCCACGATCTGGTGGAGATCATGTTTGCCGATGACGCTCCTAGCTTTGGCGCGGCCTCTGACGGGGACGGCGATCGCAATATGATTCTGGGCAACAACTTCTTTGTTACCCCCAGCGATAGCCTGGCGGTGCTGGCAGCCAACGCCACCTTAGTCCCGGGCTATAAAGACGGCCTCTCCGGCGTGGCTCGTTCCATGCCCACCAGCCAAGCCGCAGACCGGGTGGCCGCCAAGCTGGGCATCGACTGCTACGAAACTCCCACCGGCTGGAAGTTCTTTGGTAACTTGCTAGACGCAGGCCGCGCCACCCTCTGCGGGGAGGAGAGCTTCGGCACTGGGTCCAACCACGTACGGGAGAAGGACGGGCTGTGGGCAGTGCTGTTCTGGCTCAACATTCTGGCGGAGCGGGGCGAATCGGTAGAGGACATCGTCAAGGCCCACTGGCGCACCTACGGCCGCAACTACTACTCCCGCCACGACTATGAAGAGGTGGATAAAGAAAAGGCAACTCAGCTAATGGACCAGCTGCGGGCTAAGCTGGACTCGCTGCCCGGCACCAAGTTGGGGGACTACGAGGTAGAGTACGCCGACGACTTCAGCTACACCGACCCGGTGGACAACAGCATCAGCCAAAAGCAGGGGGTTCGCATCGGCTTTACCGATGGCTCCCGGATCGTGTTTCGGCTGTCGGGGACGGGCACTAAGGGGGCGACCCTGCGGCTGTACCTGGAAAGCTATGAGCCGGAGGAGGCGAAGCAGGGACTGGACCCCCAGGAGGCCTTGGCCCCGCTGATTAAGATTGCCGATGACGTGGCGCAGATTGAGGCGCTGACGGGCCGCAGCGAACCGACAGTGATTACTTAACCCTTATAGAGCAGGCTCGCGGCACGGGCCTGCTCTACAAAATTATGGTCGAACCCCTGATGATGAGTTACAATTGGGTTCGACATTTTTTGGTGCGGCTGTGGAAACCGAATACAACTCTAAATTTATTCTCAAAGTTCTTTGGTTGGATGAGAACGTGGCGATCGCCGTAGATCAAGTGGTGGGCAAGGGCACCAGCCCGCTGACCTCCTACTTCTTCTGGCCCCGCAACGACGCCTGGGAGCAACTCAAGACCGAGCTAGAAGGAAAGCACTGGATCACCGACGTTGACCGGGTCGATCTGCTCAACCAGGCCACGGAAATCATCAACTACTGGCAGGAAGAGGGCAAGCGCCGCCCTATGTCCGAGGCGCAGTCCAAGTTCCCCAATGTGGCCTTCACTGGCAGCGCCTAGGTTCGCGTGGCGATCGCTCCGCCCACATCACCAATATGCCAAAACACGGTAGGGACATGGCATTGCCACGTCCCTACAAAACGTTCTGGGTATTATTCAACGCTGTCCAACGACGCGCAGATTACACCCCGCCGCCCGCCGCCTGCAGCCGCGCTCGGGCCCGCTTCAGCGCCTGCTTGGCCTGAAACTGCTTCTGCTTGTCTTCCCCAGACTGAGCCTCCGACAGGTTGGACTCGGCTTCAGAAAACGCCGTCTTTGCCGC
Source organism: Cyanobacteria bacterium P01_A01_bin.135 (assembly GCA_039814955.1). Classification (GTDB taxonomy): domain Bacteria; phylum Cyanobacteriota; class Cyanobacteriia; order CAKZMO01; family CAKZMO01; genus JBCCAG01. The sequence continues at coordinate 7,460 of JBCCAG010000058.1, read as the reverse complement.
ATCTAGGTCAATGCTGTCGCCGCGCTCAGCGCCGTTGACCAGAATCGTCACCTCGTCCTGCTCTACCTCAGCGAAGCCGCCCATCAGGGCAATGGGCACCCACTCCTTATCTTCCCGCACCCGCATCACGCCCGTCTCCAGCGCGGTGAGCAGAGGGGCATGGCCCGCTAACAGGCCAAGCTGGCCCGTGGTGCTGGGCAAAATCACTTCTTCAGCTTCCGCGTCCCAGACCGTCTTGTCGGGCGCGATTACGCGAACCGTTAGTGGCATAATGTCGCAACTATATCGTCAACAATGGTGGATATGATTCACGGGTTTGTAGGGACATGGCATGCCATGTCCCTACGCCACGTATCCTACGCGTCCTTCATCTCTTCGGCAGCCTGCAGCACCATGTCGATGCCGCCCTTCAGATAAAAGGCCTGCTCAGGGATGTCATCCAGCTCGCCGCTGAGGATCATCTTGAAGCCCTTAATGGTGTCCTCTAGGGAGACATACTGTCCAGGCATACCCGTGAAGATCTCCGCCACAAAGAACGGCTGAGACAGGAACTTTTCAATCTTGCGGGCGCGGGCCACAGTCAGTCGGTCGTCCTCAGACAGCTCGTCTAGACCCAGAATGGCGATGATATCCTGCAGCTCCTTGTAGCGCTGTAGGGTGGCCTGTACGGCACGGGCAGTGTCGTAGTGCTCGTCGCCGACGATAGCAGCCTGGAGCATGGTGGAAGTGGAATCCAGGGGGTCAACCGCCGGGTAGATGGCTTTAGCCGCTAGTCCACGAGACAGCACAGTAGTGGCGTCTAGGTGGGCAAAGGTCGTGGCCGGGGCAGGGTCAGTTAGGTCATCTGCCGGGACGTAGACCGCCTGAATAGAGGTGATGGAGCCCTCTGTGGTAGAGGTGATGCGCTCTTGGAGGTCACCCATGTCAGTACCCAGGGTGGGTTGGTAGCCTACGGCTGAAGGCATCCGGCCTAGCAGCGCCGACACCTCAGAACCCGCCTGCACAAAGCGGAAGATGTTGTCTACAAACAGCAGCACATCCTGCTTGTTCACATCGCGGAAGTGCTCAGCCATAGTCAGCGCTGAAAGACCCACGCGCATCCGGGCTCCGGGGGGCTCGTTCATCTGACCGTAGACCAAGGCAACCTTAGACTCGCTGAGGTTGTCCGCGTTGATCACGCCGGACTCAATAAATTCGTTGTACAGGTCATTTCCTTCGCGGGTGCGCTCGCCCACACCGCCAAACACGGATACACCACCGTGCTCTTTCGCGATGTTGTTGATCAGCTCCTGAATCAGTACAGTCTTGCCCACGCCAGCACCACCGAACAGGCCAACCTTACCGCCCCGGCGGTAGGGTGCCAGCAGGTCGATGACCTTAATGCCGGTTTCAAAGACAGCAGGCTTGGTCTCAAGCTCAGTCAAGCTCGGCGCGTCGCGGTGGATTGGCGAGGTCTCTTCAGCATTGACAGGGCCCTTCTCGTCCACAGGCTCACCAAGGACGTTGAAGATGCGCCCCAAGGTCGGCGTACCGACAGGAACACGAATGGCTGCGCCGGTATCGGTAACTTCCATGTTGCGCACCATACCGTCGGTGGAGCTCATGGAAACCGCGCGGACTTGGTTGTCGCCTAGAAGCTGCTGCACCTCACAGGTCACGGAGACATCTTCACCTGCGGGATTTTTGCCGGTAACGGTAATGGCGTTATAAATTCCGGGCAGCTTTCCAGAGGGAAAGCGGACGTCCACAACGGGACCAATAACCTGAGTAATATAGCCGACGTTCGTCTTTTCTGCTGTACTGACCATGCTTACGCCTATCGTTATATGACTTGACTTTGAAGAGACTTGAGAGAAGCCTTGAAAGTTGAATTTGCCAATTCTCAGATTATCACCGAATGTAACGCTCGCCCAGATCCGGGCTTAGAATCTCATCGCTGATTTACGCTGTGCCAGGCGCTGTAGCCAAGCGTTGCGCTCAAGCGTTACGAGCGCCGCCCCCAAATCAGTGGCGCTACTGGTCAATAGAACCTCTCAGCGGAACGAGATGAGCTGACAAGGGGCGTTGTCTTAGCCCATCATGACGCGGCAAGATGAATTAGAGGTTAAACGATAGAGCCAGCCCGACGCGGGGCTAGCCCAAGATGGGAGTCGTTTGTCCCATCACCATCTGCCAGCGCCCGTCTCGCCGCATATAGACATGGGAGTCCCTCACCTGCTTGACATCCTTCCCAGTCATCTTCAAGGAAAGGCGAAAGCTAAGGATAACCATCGCTTCTCCGTACCAGCGAATCTGAAGCTCGTCCGTTGAGAAGGACTCCAGCGGCGCGATTCTAACGTTCTCCAGCTCCGCAGCTTTGTCGGCTACCCGGCCATCTGGAAATACTGACAAGAAATCCTCAGGTAGCGTGCGCTCAACCCAGGCAACATCGTGCTTGAGAACCGCATTGAGAAACGCTGTATCCAGCGCTATCAGCTCCTGCTCTATCGCCTTTTTATCAGTCATCACCTGATGTCGCCTCACACCTAGGATGGGCTAGGATTAAGCCCTAATATTGTTTCGACTCTATCATCCCCCTCGCTATGACTGCACGCCGTTACCATATCACTACCTTCGGCTGCCAAATGGGGCTACACCCACGAGCGCTACCGCCGCATTATTGCCAAAGTGCGCGAGCTTAAGCCCGACGACGCCATCAGCGCCCCAGGCCGGGCACCCCCGATGCCCTGGAGGCAACTTTGAGATTTAGGTGAAATGCAAGTTTAATTTAGCGGCGCGCTGACCTACCAGGGCTGACGAATCTGCTCGTAGATGTCCACATACTTCTCACCCGGTAGATTCCAAGAGAAGTCGTAATTCATCCCCTGCACTGCCAGCTCCTGGTGCTCGTCCGGGTGGTTGTGCCACAGCTGTATTGCCCGTCCCAGGGCTGACTCCAGGGCGTAGTTGTCCTGCTGGTGGAACACATAGCCGTTGCGCTTCTCCGGTTCTATCGCTGTATTGTAGTCGCGGTCAAACACCGTATCCACCAGGCCGCCTACCGCTCGCACCACCGGCACCGTGCCGTACTTGAGGCTGATAAGCTGGGTGAGGCCGCAGGGCTCAAAGTTGCTGGGCACCACCATAAAGTCTGCCCCGGCGTAGATCAGGTGAGAGAGCTCTTCGTTAAAGGCCAGCTCCAGGTGGGCATCTGGGTTAGCGCTCAAAAAGCCCTTCTCGTGCTGGAACATGTCGTTGATGGCTTTGCCAGTAGCCGAGCCCAGGAGCACGAACTGTGCCCCTTGACCCAGGGCGTAGTAGATGGCGTGGTGCACCAGATGCACCCCCTTCTGCTCATCTAGCCGACCAATGAAAGCCACAATCGGCTTGTCGGCATCCTGTAGCTGCAGCCGCTCCCGCAGGGCTTTCTTATTCTTCTGCTTCAGCGCAAACTTCTCGGCGCTGTAGTTTTCTGGGATGTAGGTATCGACGTCCGGGTTCCAAATGTTGTAGTCAACACCGTTGAGCACCCCCTCAAACTTCTGCTCATGCAGGTACAGAGTGTGGCCGAGGCCGCAGCCGATGTCGGTGTAGCGGGCCTCCCAGGCGTGCTGCGGGGATACGGTGGTCACCGCGTTGGAGTAGACAACGCCCCCCTTCATAAAGTTGAGGGAGAAGGGGTTGAAGTTGTCCTGCAGGCGATCGGGGTGGAAGTAGTGTTCGGGGCGACCCAGGCCAGTGGCGTATAGGGTGTCGATGCCGGCAAAGCCCTGGTGCTTGAAGTTGTGGATGGTGTAGCAGACCCGCTGGTAGGCCATGCCGTGGTACTGGTACATTTCATACAGCATCACCGGCAGCAGGCCCGTTTGCCAATCGTGGCAGTGGATGATGTCGGGCTTTTTATTGCTCTGCTGCATGAACTGCAGCGCCGCCTTGGAGAAGAAGGCAAAGCGCATCGGGTCGTCGTCGCTGCCGTAGTAGTGGCCCCGGTCAAAGAAGCGATCGCCGGAGTGGGGCTCGATGAAGAAGCACTGCCGTCCGTGCACCCAGCCGCAGTGCACCGTGCAGGTAATAGCGCTGCCGTACCAGGGCACCTCTAGCCCTTCATAGGCTTTGTGTAGTCCCCAGATATGGTCGTAGCGCATGCAGTCGTACTTGGGCAAAATCAGCTCGACGGCATGACCCCGGGTGGTCAGCTCCCGACTAATACCGTAGACGACGTCGCCGAGTCCGCCAGCTTTAATGACGGGGGCGCATTCAGAGGCAACTTGAATGATGTACATCGCTTTTCCTTGACTGGCTCCGGCTAGACGCTACAAAACTTCACATATCGAGGCTCTGCTCTACTTGTATCGAAGTCTCTGGCATTTCGCAAGCGCCGCACGAAGGAGGGCTAATGTGGAGGCTGACCTAGCGTCTCCGCCGCTTCAATCGCCTGTGGGTACCCCGCCATAAAATGACCGTAATGTAGGCGGGGGTGAGCAGTAGCAAAAGCACAGCGACATCACCGGAGGAGATGACTAAACTCAGCACTACGGCAGCGCCGCAGCCGACCAGAAACCAGCCGCCGGTCAACAACCACCAGGGCACCTCTCCACTGGCAATGCGCCGACATACCCGGCCCCGCAGTGCAATGTCCCCCATGGGATCATACCCAGAGGGAACTTTTTCTGGATAAACGAGCGGATGCTGCGCAGGGATGTCAATCACGTAATCGTTGCTGTTTTGGGGGCCGCTCTGAAAACTGCTCTGGAAACTATCATCCGAGAACGTGGGGCGATCGCGGTTGGGCATTGCGGATAGACGTTGGTTACGCTTGTCACTGTTCTTTAACTACTGCTCAGCCTAGCTGATTTACGCAAACACCAGAATCGCCGTATCTTCGGGTGAGCCACTGGGCCAGTGCAATAGAATGCGAGATGTCAACAAAAAACTCCACCCCATGCCCACCGCTGCTCAAAACCTCCAGGATCTCCGCGACAAGCAGGCCTTTATCTGCGATATGGACGGCGTCATCTACCACGGCAACCGCCTGTTGCCGGGGGTGGCCGAGTTTGTTGACTGGCTGCACCGGGAGCAAAAGCGCTTTGTATTTTTGACTAACAGCAGTGAGCGATCGCCCCGGGAGCTGCGGGAAAAGCTCAGCCGCCTAGGCATCGATGTGTCGGCTGAGAATTTCTACACCAGCGCCCTGGCCACCGCCGCTTTTTTGGCGCAGCAAAAGCCGGGGGGCAGCGCCTTTGTGGTGGGGGAGCCGGGGCTGATCAATGCCCTGTACGACGCCGGCTATTCCATCAATGACACCGCGCCGAACTACGTGGTGGTGGGGGATACCCGCAGCTATAGCTACGAGAAGCTGGAGCAGGCCTGCTTCTTGGTGCAGCAGGGGGCCAAGCTGATTGGCACCAACCCCGACATGACGGCCCCTTCTGAGAAGGGCATTATTCCCGCCACCGGGGCGCTTCTGGCCCCCATTGAGCTGACGGCGGGGGTGAAAGCCTACTGCGTCGGCAAGCCCAATCCGCTGATGATGCGCAACGGGCTAAAGAAGCTAGGGGCCCAGCGTGAGGAAACGGTGATTATTGGCGATCGCATGGATACCGACATCATTGCGGGCATCGAGTCCGAGATTGAGACAGCGCTGGTGTTTAGCGGCGTGACCCAGCCAGAAGACCTGCCGCGATTTGCCTATCGGCCTAACTACCAGCTCTCCGGAGTGGGAGAGCTAGTGAGCTAAGGGAACGCTACCGGGTGGCGACCGGCTCTCGCGCCTCGTCGGTGGCGGCCATGGACTCAGTAATCCGCTTGTAGTTCCAGAGGCCAAAGATCACCCAGAACGCCAGCAGCGCCCCCGTCAGCAGCAGCACCGCTAAAGGGCCAAAGCGGTTGATGAGAATCGGCGCGGCCCCGGTAAACAGCCCGCCTCCCACAATGGGCTCAAAGAAAAGCTGCTTATAGCCAAAGCTCTCAAAGGCTCCGGTACGGTCCTTGGGGTCTACCATGCGCATCAGCAGAATGCCTGTGGCCGTTACCCCCATGGACTGGCCCATATCGCCAATACCGCGCTCAAACCAGTTGGTGGGGATGATGCGGGGGGCCGCGTACATGAAGAACAGTACGTTCCAGGCAATGCCGGTGATGGCCAATGCCGCAAACGCCCCCAGATTTTGGGCAATAATGGCAAGGCTGATGGAGGCCAGGGCCGCCACAATCGTCGCGTCCAGCGCCACACCGCCAATGCGCACCATCAGCGGGCGGCTGATTAAGTAAGACTTATCGAGACGCTCCAGCAGAATCTGCACGATGATGCCTCCCACCAGGGCCATGGGAAATAGGGGAATGCCCCCCATAATATCCAGGCCCTCGCCGCCTCGGTTCCAGGTCACCGACTCAAACAGCACCAGGAGCTGCAGGATTAGCCAACCAATGGCGATCGCCACCCCCACAAAGCCGAACTGCAGGGTCAGCGGGTCTACCAGCAGGTTGTCGAGATGGCGACGGCGGCGCTCGGTGATTTGTGGATCTTCGTGCTCCACCGGCATCCGCTCTTGGGCATCGGCAGGAATGTCTTGGGCAAGGCGACTGGCCGCAGTATGGCCGCGCTTACGACCCCAGTTAGCCAAAACCACCCCAGCCAGAATACCGCTAACAATACCCACGGTGGCCATTCCCACCGCCAAATCTGAGCCCGCCTCAAAGCCAATCTCATCGAATACTTGAGCCATGCCAGCGGCGGTACCATGGCCACCTTCAAAGCCGATTTCAATCAGGGCACCCGCGGCGGGGGGCAAGCCAAACACCGGCCCCAACACCAGTATCGCCAGCAGCAGCCCCAGCACATATTGCCCCCAAGCTAGCGACTGCCCAAAGGCCACTTGGGGAGAGGCCCGTCGCCAAATTTCTCGGGGGGGCGGAATGAATTCCCCTAGAAAAATGGTGGCAAAAACGATGTTGATGAACACGCCGGGGATGGCGGACCAGACATCGCGGATGGCTTGGGGAAATAGGCCATTGCCCAAAAAACCGTCCCCCATTATTGCCCCCAGAACCCCAGGCCCTAGCAGCAGGGCAAGCACCCCCGCCACAATGGAGCTAGGCAAAAATAAGTCCTGCAGGAGACTAATGCGCTGGCGCACCCACCGCCCCGCCAGAACCAAAAAACCTAAAATGATAAAGGCCCAAAATACATCCTTAAAGTCGTAGGATGGGCCGTCTCCCGCGGCCTGGGCGCGGGCTACCATAGCAGCGGGCCCAATTATCAAAGCGCTGGTAACCAGAAAAACACTGCTCCAGCGGTGCGGCTTGAGCAATTTGTCGAGGCGGAATGGCGATCGCAGCACCCTACCCTCCTTAGTCAATAAACAACAGCAAGCGAATAGTGGAAATCGTATTACACAGCAGGCCGAACGGCATACGCTGAGGGGAATAGATGTAGGGTAGGGGCGATTGCGGCGGGGGATTGTGTCGGGGTTGACATCTGG
>JBCCAG010000524.1:0-3508 GCA_039814955.1 Cyanobacteria bacterium P01_A01_bin.135 | reverse complement strand
TGCCGGCCCGCGTAGGCCATGGGCACTGCCACCAGGGCATAGGTAATCACGCAGCAGACGATCCAGGCCTTTGACCCAGGAATATCCTTGAGGCGGTACCAGCGCAGTTTATCCCTATTGGAGCCTGGAAATAGCGGCAGGCCGTACAGCAACGGTACCAGGCCGCCCAGGGATACCCACTGCACAGCAGCCGGGGCCACGTAGATGAGCCCGGCGGTGACCATGGCAGCCAGGGTTAGCAGCAGAAGACTGGTGGGTTGCTTGAAGAAGGCCTGGGCCCGCTGGTCCGGGATTTCCTGCACGTAGACATCCACTACCCGGTCCAGCAGGTAGGGGACCAGAGCCGAGGCGAAGATCAGGGCCACGGGCCGCCAGTCTAACGCCAGGCCCAGGGTGAGTTGCACAAAGGGCACTAAAGAGGCGATCGCCGTCGCCACCCACAGGTTTGAGTACACCAGCAGCAAAAAGGCGCGGTAGAGGGCGGGGGTGGCCTCATCCATAGGCTTTGGGCGCTTTGATTGGGCAAGCTATAAAATCAACTGGGCTAAGGGGCGAAATACTGGCAGCAGGTTTTTGTGGCTGACTACCAGGGTGGGAAAGGCAGTGGTCCCGTAGTTGGTTCCCACCGTTAGGGGAAAGATCGGTCCCCCCAAGGGCTCCCACAGCCCCCCCGCCGCCTGCACAATCACCCAGACGGCGGCAATGTCCCAAATCTTGGGAGTAGCCTCAATGCCCCCTAATGAAAGGCCCGCCGCCGTCATCAGCAGGTTGTAGGTGGCTACCCCTAGCATGCGAATCTTGCAGGGAAAGGGAGCCGGCTGCTTGAGTACCGCCAGGCTGCGGGCGCAGAGGCTGAACAGCCGCGACGAGGAGGGCTCGGCCTCAATGGCGCGGATGGGCTGGCAGTCTTTAAATGCCCCCTCGGGCATTTTCAGCCCCAAGTCCCCCGGCCAGTAGCCGTAGAAGGCCTGATTCACCGGCGGCAGGGCCACATAGCCAAACACCGGAGTGCCCTTGTAGAGCAAACCTAAGGAAATGCCCCACAGCGGGATACCCCGGGTAAAATTAGTGGTGCCGTCAATGGGGTCTACAATCCAGCACCAGTCGGTATCTGGGAAGATATGCTCCGTTTCTTCGGTCAGCACCCCGTGGTCCGGAAATTCTTGAGCGATCGCGCGGCGAATCTCCTCGTCGGCCCATTTGTCTGACTGGGTGATCAGGGTGCCGTCAGTTTTGTGAATTGCCTCGGCGTGGCCAAAATCTTTGAGCAGCTGGGTACCAATGCGATCGGTGGTGGTGCGGGCAAAGGCGAGCACCTGAGACCAAAATTCTGTCGGTTCGATTGCGTGTTCGTTCAAGTGATTATCCCAGTCGTAAATCTAATTCGCCAGTCCAGATCGCTAATCCAGATCGCTGGTGAGCACCAACGCGATCGCCTCCCGGGCGTTGTCCTGAAACTCTTTGACGTTCACCCGCTGCAGCAGGAACACCGCGACAACCATGCCCACAGCCTGGGTGGCGAATACCAGGGCATAGGCGGGGAACAGACCCGCTTCGGTCACCGGCGCACCGTTCACCATTCCCAGCACACCGCGACCCACGTCTAGCACCGCCCCCCCGGCCACCGTAGCCGTCGCCCGGGCGATCGCCTGAGCTAGACCCCAAGCGCCAATGAACGTGCCCGCCGTCTCCGCCGCCGTCAGATCCAGCATCAGGCTGATGGCCCCGTTGGTGGTTACCCCCGCACCAATGCCGAACAGAAACACCGCCAGCATCAGCACCTGGGGATTCTGGGTAAAGCCCGCCAGAATGATTAAACCAAAGCAGCCCGCCGTCAGCAGGCACCCCAGCCGCGTGGTGCGCTGCTTGCCCAGGCGCGGCACCACAAAAAAGCCCGTAGTGCTAATCCCCAGCAGGGTACCCATACCCCAGTAGGCGTTCAGCCGTGTGGTCTCGGAAATCGCCATGCCAAACACCTGGCCGCCGTAGGGCTCCAGCACCGCCTCCTGCATAAATAGACTCACGGTCATCACCAGCAAAAAGGTGAAGAAAATGCCCGTCTGGCGGCTGGCGGTGAGGATACGCAGGGCCCGGCCCAGGGTGATCTGGTCCTCGCGATCGCTCACGGTACTGCGGCTGCGGAAGCGGCTGTAGCGGCGCTCGATGCCAGCGGTGGCGGCGATGGCGATCGCGCAGACCACTAAGGGCACGGTCATGAACAGCCGGTTCACTGAGGACTGCACCACCTCTAGAGGCGTATCTAAGGCTAGCTGCTTCAGCAGCACGCTGCTCAAAATCGCCCCAATCACAATGCCCACCATCAGCATAGACCAGACGCTGCCTACTAAACGCGAGCGGTTGTCTTCATCGGAGACGTCGACTAGGAGGGCGGCAAATGGCGTCGAGCTGGCGCTGAGGGCCAGGCCATACAGGGCGAAGACCAGGCCCAGCAGGGCCAGCCAGCCGTAGGTGACGGGGCTCCAGCCGCTAGCAGATAGGCTGCCGTTGAGCTGCCAGATCACCTGGACGGCGACGAAGGCCATGAGGGTGAACAGCACGGTGCCCACCCACACGTAGCCGGTGCGATGGTGACCCAGAAGGGGCTTAGCGTCGGAGAGCTGGCCAAACCACAGCCGCGCGGGGGCGACGAACTGGTGCATGGCCAAGGCTCCGGCGGCGAGTAGGGCGGGTACCCGTAGCTCATCGATCAGGATGCGGTTGAGCACCCCTAGGGTAAGAACGGACATGATGCCCAGGCCCATTTGAAAGAGGCCGAGGCGCACCATGGTGATGGGGGTGATGCGGGGTGGGATTGCGGTGGGCGGGGTGGCGGCCATGGGCTGGTGCAAGTGGCGGGACATCTCCCGATTATCCCTTATCCACTAGCTCAATGCGGTAATTTTCGATGACGGGATTGGCCAACAGGCGATCGCACATTTGGTCGATTTGCTGGTGGGCGGCTTGGGGGTCAGCGGCATTGACGGAGAGCTCTACATATTTGCCGATGCGCACGTCCTCCACCTCCCCAAAGCCGAGCTGCTGCAGGCCGGACTGTACGGCGGTGCCGGCGGGGTCGAGTACGGAGGGGCGGAGGGTGATGTAGATTTGGGCGTGGTACTGATTCACTTTAGATGAGCTCCATCCCCACAATGGGTGGCGATATTTGAGACACTGGAGAGGTTGAACCCCTTTCGACTCTAAGATGAAACGGACCCGGAGCCAAGAGCAGATTTTGCAGGTGCTAAAGCGATCGCCCGGCGCAATCTCGGCGCAGGATTTGCATATGACGCTGCGGCAGCAGGGCCATCGCACCGGGCTAGCGACGGTGTACCGGGGGCTGGAGGCGCTGAAGCTGGAAGGGGCGCTGAAGGTGCGGACGTTGCCAAATGGGGAGGCGCTATATAGTTTGACGCAGGAGGACCAGCACCATTTGACTTGTTTGCGCTGTGGGGATTCGCTGCCGATTGACGAGTGCCCGGTGCATGAGCTGGAGGAGCGGCTAAATGCG
>JBCCAG010000147.1:0-7108 GCA_039814955.1 Cyanobacteria bacterium P01_A01_bin.135 | reverse complement strand
TCCAAATATTCGCTTGATTGATAAAGCCTGCTCATCACTATCTTGATGAAAGCTTATCATTCAAACCCCAAGCTTTGTATTAACTTATCTTTAGCAGCGTTACGTCTCTTCAAAGTCAGGCCCGCTAAGGCCTACCCACCGGCAGCCCACCGGGGCCTGTGCACCCGAAGCATAGATCGCGATGCGCGAACCGGCGCAGCCTCCCCCTTAGGAAACTGCGCCGGCTTAGAATGATATCTTGAAGCGATATTTGGGCGGTTGACTAGTCGAAGAGCCAGCTTCGCACGCGCACTAGGGCAGGCCAATCAGGTCGACGCTTGAGGCCTTCCTCAAAATTATTTTCCAGCTCCTGCTTCAGCTCCGGCGCAGCCATCGCCACCTGCTGAGCCATGTCGATATGCTGGCGCACCCCCTTGCGATCGCTCTCCAGCATGGCAATGGCCAGATTCACCCGCGCCTGGGGATCTTGAGCGTGGAGCTTCACAGCCTTTTGGGCCGCTTTATAGGCGGCATTGGGTTTCTCGGCCAGCAGATACAGCCAAGCAAGGCAGGTCCAGGCAGGGCTGTTTTTAGGGGCGCGATCGCAGATGTCCTTGAAGATGGGGATGAGGGACTCTGCTGATTCGCCGTCGCTGTAGCGCTTCAGCGCGGCGTCAAATTCGGTTTCGGTGGTTGGAGCCATAGATTCTTACGGGTAGGAGCTGTTAGGGGCGCAGCATGCTGCGCCCGTACAGGGCAGGCTTAGAGAGCGTAAGCTACGAGAAAGAGGTGCCGCAGCCGCAGGTCTGGTTCGCGTTGGGGTTGGTGAACTGAAACCCACCCCCAATCATCGCATCGCTGAAGTCTAAGACCAGGCCATAGAGGTAGAGCATGCTCTTGGGGTCGCACACCACCTGGAAGCCATCGTAGTCGAACACCTCGTCGTTATCGTGGATGTTGCTGGGGTCTTCAAAGTCCATGGTGTAAGACATACCAGAGCAGCCCCCCTGGCGCACGCCGACGCGCAGACAAAGGGCATCGCCCTGCTTTTCCTTAAGTGCCAGGACCTGCTTGAGAGCCGCATCCGTAAGCATGATGCCGCGCTGTTGAGTGGGTGTGGTCATATACCGAATCTCCGTGGATTGATGATGCGGGGGAAACTACGTTACTCCTATTATGCCAAGCTGTCTCAGGCTTAGGCGATTAAGGTCAAATTTACTCCACCTGAAGCATCAGTTCCTTACCTAAGCAGAGCGGCTGAACAACGAGAGCATCAGAGTATAGAGACTCCGCAGTAGATGGCTGTCCTTGCTCACGGACTGTAACAGTTCCTCACAATCAGTAAAGATGGCGCTGCGCCAGTGGTACGATTCCAATCAAAATCTGTTCAAACGAATTAGAGAAATCCCTATGGCAGAAACACTTACCGGCAGTACTCCAATCTTCGGCGGCAGCACGGGTGGCCTGCTGACTAAGGCTGAAGTAGAAGAGAAATATGCGATTACCTGGACCAGCTCTAAAGAGCAGGTATTCGAGATGCCCACAGGGGGAGCCGCCATCATGAATGAAGGCGAGAACCTGCTGTACCTAGCCCGCAAAGAGCAGTGCTTGGCCCTAGGGGCTCAGCTGCGCAGTAAGTTTAAGCCTAGGATTGACGACTATAAGATCTATCGCGTTTTCCCCAGCGGCGAGATTCAGTACCTACACCCTGCCGATGGCGTCTTCCCTGAGAAGGTGAACGAAGGGCGCGACTACAACGGTAAGAAGGACCGGGCGATTGGTGACAATCCCGAGCCGGCTACGCTCAAGTTTACGGGTACGGAGCCTTACGAGGCCTAGATTTATGCTGGCGTCTACTCCGCGCGGCGCGAGGTAAGCGTTTGGCAGGGAGTTGCAGTTCCCAGGGACTGAGCTCCCAAAGCTATATTTGAGTTTTTCGAGGGGCGCGACTACCGTGCCCCTTGTCGTTTAGGCGATCGCCATGCTTCTAGGGTTTGATGAGTTTTCTCAGCTTGCGCAACAGGGAAACTTTGTGCCGGTTTACCACGAATGGGTGGCCGACCTCGACACGCCGGTATCAGCCTGGTACAAGGTCTGTGCTGGGCAACCCTATAGCTTCTTGCTGGAGTCGGTGGAGGGGGGTGAAAACCTGGGGCGCTACAGCTTCGTTGGCTGCGACCCGCTGTGGGTACTCGAAGCGCGCGGGGACCGGGTGACCCAGACCCAGCGCTCTGGGCAGCAGCAGGTGCATACAGGCAACCCCTTCGATGTTTTGGCAGACTGCCTGCGGCCTTTTGCTCCGGTAACGCTTCCAAAACTACCGTCGGGAATTGGGGGGCTGTTTGGCTTTTGGGGCTACGAGCTGATTCGCTGGATTGAACCGAGGGTGCCTGTGCATCCGGCGACGGAGGCTGAGCTGCCTGACGGCATCTGGATGCAGGTAGACCAACTAATGGTGTTTGACCAGGTGAAGCGCAAAATTTGGGCGATCGCCTACGCGGACCTGCGGGACCCAGAGACGGACCTGCGCCAGGCCTACGACGATGCCTGCGAGCGCGTCAGTACCACCGTCAAAAAGCTGCAGATGCCCCTTACTAGTCAGGACACCATGCTGCACTGGTCCTCCACTGGGACGGGGCAACCCCTAGGCTACCAAAGCACCGTTAGCGAAGCCGACTTTTGTCGCAGCGTTGAGCGGGCCAAAGCCCACATTGAAGCGGGGGACATCTTTCAGGTGGTGATTTCCCAGCGGCTTTCCACCCCCTACAGCGGCAACCCCTTCGCCCTGTATCGCTCCCTGCGGCTGATTAACCCCTCCCCCTACATGGCCTACTTCCAATTCGGAGACTGGCAGCTAATTGGCTCTAGCCCCGAGGTAATGGTGAAAGCCGAGCGATCGCCCGAGGGCATGCTGGCAACCCTGCGGCCCATCGCCGGTACCCGCAAGCGGGGCCACACTCGCGCCGAGGACGCGCAGCTCGCCGAAGATTTACTTGGCGACCCCAAGGAGGTGGCCGAGCATGTGATGCTGGTGGACCTGGGGCGCAACGATATGGGGCGGGTTTGCCGTCCGGGCAGCGTCAGCGTAGATGAGCTGATGGTGATCGAGTACTACTCCCACGTCATGCATATCGTCAGCAACGTCACCGGCTTACTAGAGTCAGGCAAGACCGCCTGGGACTTGCTCAAGGCCGCCTTTCCGGCAGGTACCGTCAGCGGCGCCCCCAAAATTCGAGCCATGGAGATCATCCACGACCTAGAAGGCTGCCGGCGGGGTCCCTATTCCGGGGTCTATGGCTACTACGACTTCGAGGGCCAGCTAAACACCGCCATTACCATTCGCACTATGGTGGTTCAGCAGCAGAACGGAACCCAGCAGGTGAGCGTTCAGGCAGGGGCAGGCTTAGTCGCCGATTCCCAGCCCGCCCTGGAGTACCAAGAGACCCTCAACAAGGCGAGGGGGATGCTAGAGGCCATCCGCTGCCTCGATGGGTCCTAGCAGGCTTAACCTTCTCTGAACCTAGCGTTTACGATGTCTTGAGGTGGCTGGGCTACGGTGTATGCGGGTAACTAGAGGTCATTCAATGCAATCCTTCGCCACCGAGCCCGCATCCGAGGACTTCCGCCATCTGTTAGAAGAGCAGTATTCTGGGCGAACGCTATACCCCTTTGTGAGTGGACAATCGATACCCTTGGGGCCCCAGGATGTTTGGATTGTCTGTCGCGGCGTTGTGCAGGTGGGGACGCTGTATACCAGTGGCGATGAGGCGCTGCTGGGCCTCATCTGTCCGGCGATGCCCTTCGGCCTACCGTTCACCGTGATTCGCCCCTATCAGGCCACCGCCCTCACCAACGTCGACTTGATGCGGCTCAGCCTCGCTGAGGTGGAGCAGTCGCCGGCTTTGAGTCAGAGCATTTTTCACCAACTGAATCGTCGCCTGCGGCAAACCGAGGCCCTGCTAGCGATGGTGGGTTACCGCCGGGTGGAAGAGCGGCTGCGTCATCTGCTACTGCTGCTGGCCCAAGAGGTCGGTCAACCCCAGGGCGATCGCAGCGTCCGGCTCAGCGTGCGGCTCACCCATCAGCAGCTTGCCAACACCGTTGGTACTACCCGGGTAACGGTGACACGCCTATTGAGCCAGATGAAGCAGGCAGACTGGCTGACCCTAGACCGGCAGCGCCACATTATTCTGACGCAGGCTGCCCTGAAGTGCTTCGCGGAAAGCTAGATGCAAGTTACTGTTCCTGCAGGGCTTTGAGCCACAACTGGGCTCCCTTTTCGCTGGGTGTTAGGCCGGTTTGAGCACCGTTGCCTTATAAGGCACGATCCCCCTCACTTCGCTGCCTAAGCAACTGGCGGCGCGGCGCGATAGGTCCAGTGATCGGCGGCCAATATAGGGACCGCGATCATTGATGCGCACCACCACCGAGCGCCCGTTGACCTGGTTGGTGACCTTTAAGTAGGTGTTAAAGGGCAGGCTAGGGTGAGCTGCCGTGAGGGCATTTTGGTTGAAGGTCTCGCCATTGGCGGTGGTTCGCCCGTGGAAATAGGGACCGTACCAAGACGCTGTGCCCGAAAACTGCCGTTTAGTCGGGGAAAGTCCCGTCAGAATCAGGGCCGTATCTGCTAGGGGCAGGGGCGCATGATCCAGGGCTCCTCTGAGGGCGTTTACCCAAGTAATTGCCACTACGCTAGCAGAATGGCCGAGTTGCTCTGCGAGGGTATCATCTACCGCGAAAAGGCGCTGCTGCCACTGACCGACCACAGATTCACCGTCGATCGTTACGGTCAACGTGGATGGGTCCAGGGTCTGGGCACTGGCCTCAGCAAAGCGAGCCTGAAGCTGCTTGCCCAACTTTTGGGCCTGCTGCCGCTGGGGAAACTCTGCAACGACCTGATCGTTGACCAGGACCTGAAAAGGTAGGGACGGGGCGGTATTGGAGGTCGCCCAAGGGAGACAGCGGCGGTCAGCCGTTTGACTAGTGGCGGTCTCTACGCTGTAAGCGAGGGGGGTGACGCCCGGCTCTCGCTCCGCGACGCGCACCGACGCTATGGGTGTGGTGGCATTTGGCAGCCGCCAGGGCCGCTGTAAATCGGTTGAAGCTGGCTTTTCTGAGTCTTGGTCGGAGGTGGTGACCTCCGCTGGCAGGGTATCTGCCAGGGATAGCGCCATTGCCGGCTCACCGGCGTCCTCTACAGCCTCAGTCAGCGTTTCATCAGGCTGGACCAGATTGGCGACGCCAGGAACAACCGACAGATTGACGGCGCTCTGAAACAGGAGCCAGCTGCCAATGTAGGGACTCAGCCACTTAGCGGTGAAGAACTGCATAATTGTTTGGATGGGCGATCGCCCTCTAAGCAATAGTATTGAGGTATACATTTTCTAAGGAAGCACCGGCATCAACCTTCGGACAGGTTGCGGACAATTGAAGACGGTGCGCTGTTTTTCCCCTTTAGTAAGAAACCCGAAAAGATTTGTTGTTGCACAGTGTAGCAAAGACTACATTCTTCATTGACCTTGTCCTGTTTTTTCAGTATCTAGGTTGATTCAATGTTCGAAATTACGCTTGCGGTGGGTACGTATATCAGCTTTCCCGTCCGGCCATGCATTTAACTGCATATTTGCTTTCATGATGATGTTTGACATTAGCGGTGATGGCGCGGTAAGCAAGGCATTATTTGAAGGATGGTCATGACTCAGTGGAATCGCCTGCTGCTTAATCTAGGGGCATGGGAAGGGAGCTTTACGCAACTCTCACCCACCGGGGAACTGCGGGAAGATAGTCCTAGCGTCGTCACCCTTGAGGGCCTAAACGACAACAAAACCGTGCGTCAGACCATCGTCAAGGTGCGCAATGGCGATCGCAGCGAGCAGGTGCTGGAATATAGCTCGTTATCCCGCAGCGTCCACTTTTTTGAGACGGGAGCCTTTTCCCAAGGGTCCCTGCAGCTGGGGCCATTTTCTACCTTTGGTGCGGAGCTGGGGTTCATTGACGGCGATCGCCGCCTGCGTCTGGTGCAGTTGTTTGATAAGCAGGCCCAGCTCTCCCAGATCACCTTGATTCGGGAAAGCCTTGCAGGCAGCGATGCCCAGCCCCAGCTCACCGTGGAGGGCCTGCTGGGCACCTGGCAAGGCAAAGCCACCACCCACTACGCTGACCTGCGATCGCCGGATAAATTTGGCACCAGCCTGCAGCTATCTCGCCAGGGGAACCGGGTAACCCAGGCGCTCACCATACCCGGGCGCACCTTGACCTCTGAGGCGACAGTTGAGGGTTCGTCCCTGCGGTTTGAGGGGAGTGGCGGAGTTGTACAGGTGCTGCTGCTGCCGGGCGGGGCCTCCAGCACGACGCCGCTGGAACTTCCCAAACGGCAGGCTTTCTTTCTGGAGGCGGGCTGGCTAATGTCTCCCACGCGGCGGCAGCGAATGATTCGCCGCTACAGCGAGAGTGGCGCTTGGGAGACGCTGACGCTAGTGGAGGAAGAGAAGCAGGTTTAGGGGGCGGCAAGGCTGCGCTAGGACGCTAGGAAATAGGACGCTGTCAAAGGGGCTCGTCCCCCGATGGGGGACGAGCCCCAATATCATTTACGACAACTAAAGCGGCAGACTTTGCGCATAGCTGCGCTCTTTCGAGAACTGGTACGGTCCCATCAGCGCCCCCCAAATTGGCTTCTCGGTCTCGGGGTTGACGCCGCGGTCGTAGCTGAGGAATTCCTGCTCAGCTACTTCAAACCCCAGCACCACCTGGCCTACCTTGCCGTCAAACTCGAATCGGCAGCGATCGCCTGGCCGCATTTGGGCCTTGAATCGCCCCTGGTCGTAGCTAATGTCAAGAACGCAGCCCGGCAGAAAGGTGAGGTCATCCTCCGTCACCGCTGCCAGCATCTCGGGACGCTGCCCCGCCCCTTTGAACTGTCCCGGCTGCTTAAAGGCAAAGTACTGCCCCACCAGCTGGCCGTCAGTCTCTTCCAGCATTAGCACCCGCTGCCTGACCGACGTCAAGGCCGACGTCGTTGACGCCCGTGCGAGGTACGAGGCCGCCCTCGCGATCGACCCGAATCACAGCAACACCTGCTACAACTACGCCGTGCTCCTGGACAGACACCTCCGCGACGCCGACGGCGCCC
>JBCCAG010000425.1:0-4146 GCA_039814955.1 Cyanobacteria bacterium P01_A01_bin.135 | reverse complement strand
CCATCATCCTCCAATACGCGCATGGTCCTCCTGCCTCGGGTGGTTGTCTCGGTAGTTCCATTCGTACAAAATCTCAAGCTGGCTGCCATATTCCTGCAGCAGCGCCACCTGTCGCTTATAAAAGGCCCGGAACAGGTTGGCGAACAGCAGCGTGATAATGGCGACTAGCATACCCGCTGCCGTAGAAACGAGGGCTTCGCTGATTCCCCCGGTTACCGCTTCAGCATTGGCGCCCACCTGACCAATGCGAATGGCGGAGAAAGAGCGAATCAGGCCCAGAATGGTACCCAGGAGTCCGAGCAGGGGAGACACGGCGACGATGGTTTGAAACACAACGTTGAAACGCCTCAGCAGCGGTATTTCCGCCTGGGTCGCCCCCTCCAGCGCTAGCCGAAACTGGTTTGGGGAGGCCCGATCGAGTTCTAGGGCCTCCAGAAACACGCGGGCAATAGGGAAATTAAGGTTCTCCTTGAGAATGGGGAAAACGCCTTCTGGGTGATGACGGTAGGTGTTCAACACCCGCTTAATCAGCGATCGCTGCCGTCGATTAACCCTTAGCCAAAACACTAGGCGCTCAATGCTGAGGATGAACGTCACAATCGAAAATAGCAGCAGGGGCCACATGACAATGCCGCCCGCAGCAAATACCTGACTAGTCGACATTCGGTGCTCTACTCTCCTGGCGATTCAGACTATCGATGATTTGGGCATCTCGGACATTTCGGACAAGGGCAATGTCCAGCACTAGCCTGCATCTACCGTTCAAGCACCATAGAATTACCTGAGAATAGATGTCAAGTGACCTTAAGACATGTTGCGGCTTTGTGATGACCGCTGAGCAACAGGCCGGACTCAACCCGTTGGAACGGGGACTGTTGCCACGACGCTAATATGCATCTGGCATAGGTTCGGAAGGGCCGCTGCCACCTCCAGCTACAAAATTATTGCTAGGCTGTCCGCAGTAGGCATTCTTCGCTATGCTTAAGACTGCTTCACGATAAAGGTTGTCAATAGCAGCCGAGCTTCGCCATGGGATTTTCCAAGTCATGTTTTGAGCAGTACAAGCGCGAGCTCCGCATTCTGTGGCGGACGCTAGCGGTAGGCGCTGTAGTGGCGGCGGTCGTTCACGTTTTTTCGGTACCCAGAATTATCCGCTATGGCGCTAGGTTGATGGAGCTGCCCAAGGTAGAGCCTGAAGCCCCGCCCGTAGAGCTTGTCATCATTGAGGAAGACATTGACATCCCCGAGCCAGAGGAAGTTGTGCCTCCGCCTGCCGAAGAGGACGCGCCCAGTAACGAGCCTGCCGCTGCCGCTGACCAAGCCTCCCCGCCGCCGCTGCCTTCAGAAGCCGCCGTTCCCGAGCCAGTTGCCGCTGATGTCGACACCGTGCCCGTCACTACGGCAATCGCGGCCGACAATGCTGTTGAAGAGGGCCAAGGGGCTGTGGGCACTACCAATACTATTGGCATCGTTCCAGGAACGGGCAGTCCCAGCGAACCGACAGATGCGCCCGCGGCCCCGGCCTACGTCCGGGCCCAGCAGCCGGTACCAGAAATTGCCCGCGCTCGCCCCGACGATCGCTCTGGCTCTCGCATGGTGAGCTGCAACCCCTGCTCCCGGCCAGACTATCCGCTGTCGGCCCAGCGGGATGACACAGAAGGGCAGCCGGTCATCAACGTGATTTTCGATGAAGACGGTACTGTAGTCGAAGCCGTTCTGGAATCCTCTAGCGGTAATGCGGCTCTGGATCAAGCGGCTTTAGAAGAAGCGAGGCGCAACTGGCAATTTAACGATCCCTCGCGCATGGGTGGCCAGGTTTCGGTAGAGGTCACCTTTGTGATGGAGGGATCGGAACAGTACGACGCTGCCCAGGCCGCAGGCAGTCGCACCGCGATGGAGCTGCCAGAGCAGCAGGCCGTTACCCCTGTAACACCCACCTCTGCAGCGGTGCCTCCCACATCAACCTCCATCGCCGACCCTGCCCCCGATGAGGCGGCTTCAAATGAGACGGCTTCAGGCGAGCCGCCAGATTCAGAAGGCATCGGGCCAAACGCGGCTGCTCCATCTGCTCCCAACTCGGAGCCGCCCCCATCGAACGCGTCCACTTCAGAATCGCCATTCGTAGAAGAGAGCAATTCAGAAGATACCGTCTCGTCACCAGACGTCGCCGCTCCCGATGCACCCAATGGACTAGGTGCATCTATGCCAGAAGGCCCAGCGTCCGCTGCTGAGATAGTGCCGCTAGAAGCCGCTTCCCCCAGCACACCTGTGGGCGATCGCCCCACGCCGGCATCTCCAGCTACCGCTGAACCTGTAGCTCCACTGGCAGAGCCTGCCCCAGCGTCTAGCCCCGAAGCGCTACTGCCTGCATCTACCGCTCCCCAGACGACTAGTCCACCACAGGCCGAATCCGATGCTGGGTAGCTGGCACAGTTTTTGGCTGATAGTGGCGGTCCAAGTCAATCAGCAATCAAGATTTGATTGGACCCGCTGGGGCGACTGGCTACTGATTGCCTGCGTTATTGCCGTTTCAGGCTGGGGACTATGGCTGGCCTGGCGGTGGCGGCAATAGGACCAACAAGACTTTAGATGCATTACTTTCAGGTACTTTCTAGAGCAACGTATGTTGCAATTACCGCGCTGCCCCTCAGCACGATACCTTGCTATGCCCAGCAAAGCCCAACCACCCCAGACCCCAGCACTCAAAACAATGGCATAGTGGACCCAAATCCTACTGTGCCGGATGTTACAGAGCCTGACGCAGATGTGCCCGATGCTGATGGGAACGAGACGCCTGCCAACGTCGCGCCACCAGAGACCATCTCCCCAGAAGCTATTTCGCCAGAGGTCATCCTGCCAGAAGCAGCAAGTCCCAGCGCCGCACCGGCTGCCCCAGACAGTACAGATACAGCAGCGATCGCCACCATCACCGACATTGCCGCTATCCCCATAGAAGATGGCCTGCAGCTCGTCCTGGTTACCGCCGATCCCAGCCTGCTTCAGGTCTTTCAGGCTGAGAACGCCGGTACGCTGGTGGTGGATATTACCAACGCCCAGCTGGCGCTGCCTACCGGAGAGAGCTACCGCCAGGAAAACCCTGTGCCCTCGGTGACTTCTATTTCTATGACGCAGGCCACCGAGCGTGACGTACGCATCACGGTTGTGGGGCGAGAGACCACAGCACCCGTCGTGTATTTGGAGCGGGCCCCTGAGTCCCTAATTCTGGACGTGGTAACGGAGGCGATCGCTGAAAACCTGAGCCCACCAGCGGAGATAGAGTTTGGTAACCGGCTGCGGATTATCGTCACCGCCGAGCCCCTATCCCGCTACCGCGCCCCCATAGCCAGCACCGGCACTCGCACCGACACCGACATCCTCGACGTTCCCCAGGGCATTCAGGTAATCACCGAAGAAGTACTTGAAGACCAGGGCACCAGCAGCCTGGGGGACGCCCTGCGCAACGTCAGCGGCGTCAGTCCGGGGCGGGCCTCAGCGGGAGGGCGGGCCACGACGCCGATCATCCGAGGGTTTGAAAGCGACAATATCTTGCGCAACGGCCTGCGGGATGACACCCTGCGCCTCAGCTCCGGCATCAGCAACATCGAGCAGATTGAAATCCTCAAAGGTCCGGCATCGGTGCTGTTTGGGGCGGGTAACTTGGGGGGCACCGTCAACCTAATTACCGAAGTGCCTTTGCAGGAGCCTTTCTACGAGGCGGAGCTCACCGTTGGCACTGACGACCTGTTTCAAGCGTTTGTGGACCTCACTGGCCCGCTCCAGCGCGCCGGCGACCCGGCGTACCGCCTCAACCTAGCCTACGAAGACCGGGGCAGCTTCAGCGATTTTGAGAACGGTGAGTTTGTGTTTGTGGCTCCCTCCCTCGATCTAATCGAAAGCGATCGCACCAACCTGATTCTTGACCTCGAATACATCGAAAGTCGCACCCGGGAAACAGCTCCCTCCCTGCCCGCCATTTCCGCCATTGGCCTCGACGAAAATTCTCTAGCGGATACGCTGCTGAGCGGCGCGGCTGAGATTCCCGAAGCGGACATCGACGCGGCAGGCACCCTCGATATTGAGGCAAACTTGGGCGAGCCGGATATCAGCCGCACCGAGACCAGCATTATCCGCGCCGGGTACCGCTTT
>JBCCAG010000961.1:0-1503 GCA_039814955.1 Cyanobacteria bacterium P01_A01_bin.135 | reverse complement strand
TATCCATCGCCCTCAGCACCGCCATGGCAATGGACCCACCGGTAGTTGAGAGCTACCAGTGGGATATCCCGGCTTGGCTGCCCAAGCCGGTTGTCCCCGAAGATAACCCGATGTCAGCGGCCAAGGTGGCCCTGGG
The DNA here is from genome assembly GCA_039814955.1 of Cyanobacteria bacterium P01_A01_bin.135. GTDB lineage: Bacteria > Cyanobacteriota > Cyanobacteriia > CAKZMO01 > CAKZMO01 > JBCCAG01. The sequence continues at coordinate 1,367 of JBCCAG010000961.1, read as the reverse complement.
TCGGCAGTTGTTTTACGAGCCGCGCCTGTCTTCTACGAGTGAGTTCTCCTGTGCCACCTGCCATCTGCAGTCCCTGGCCTTTGCCGACGGCAAGCGGGTGAGCGTGGGGGCCACAGGCGAGGCACACCCGCGCAACTCCATGAGTTTGGCTAACGTGGCCTACAGCTCAGTGCTCACCTGGGCTAACCCGCTGATGCGGAACCTGGAAGCGCAGATGCTGGTGCCGATTTTCGGCGAGCACCCCACCGAAATGGGCATGGTGGGCCGCGAGCAAGACATCGTGGATATGCTGCGGCAGAACCCCAGCTATGCCGAGCAGTTTGCTGCCGCCTTTGGTGAGCCACCCGAGACCTCGCCAGAGGTTTCTCCAGACAGCCCCGTCACCATCCAGAACCTGACCAAGGCGATCGCCAGCTTTGAGCGCACCTTGATCTCCGCCAATTCCCCCTACGACCGCTACCGCTACGGCGGCGACCCCAGCGCCATTTCCGCCTCAGCCAAGCGGGGAGAAGCGCTGTTCAACAGCGAGCGGCTGGAATGCTTCCACTGCCACAGCGGATTCAATTTTTCTGACTCGGTGAAGCACGAGCGGCTGGCCTTTGAAGAAGTGGCTTTTCACAATACCGGCCTCTATAACCTAAACGGCAGCGGAGCATACCCGCCCAACAACACCGGCATCCACGAAATCACCCAGCGTCCGGAGGATATGGGCCACTTCAAAGCGCCAACGCTGCGCAATATTGCCCTCACCGCCCCCTATATGCACGACGGCAGTGTAGACACCCTAGAGGAGGTGATTGACCACTATGCGGCAGCGGGGCGGACAATCTCAGAGGGCAAATATGCGGGCGTCGGTAGCGAAAACCCCTTGAAGAGCATCTTTGTGGTTGGGTTTACGCTGACGGACCAAGAGCGTGAGGACCTGCTGGCGTTTTTGCATAGCCTCACCGATGAGGCGTTTATTCACAACCCCGCCTTCAGTGACCCTGGGTCGCCCTAGCCAAATCTACCGCCGTTGCCGAGAACATTGAACAAGTTTGACGGGCTGTCTTTTGACCTAATTCTAATCCGCGTCTAATAATTAGTACGCATCTTATGCATGAAGGTTCATGGCAGCATCCTACTCCTACCCTAACTGGCTCTCCAATCAACTATCCCGAAGCACTGGGGCAATCGCCCTCCTGACCTGTCTCCTGTGGTCTCCGACTGCCGCCGCGGATGAAGGGGCCGCGATCGCTCTTGACGCTGAGACGCTTGACGCCGAGGCCCTTGAGCAGGTCACCTCAGTCTCTCAGCTCTCTGACGTACGCCCCACAGATTGGGCCTACACCGCGCTGCAGAGCTTAGTAGAGCGCTACGGCTGCATC
>JBCCAG010000486.1:0-3787 GCA_039814955.1 Cyanobacteria bacterium P01_A01_bin.135 | reverse complement strand
TCCAGCAGCAGCTCCACCGGGTTGAACCCGACTTGGACGGTGTCGGCCTCGGCATAGTCCGTCTGGGTGGCGGTGGTGGGAATGGATGCGCCATCAAAGGTGATGCCCACCGGGGTGAACCGCTGTACCTCCCCTAGCTCCACGGGGCGATCGAGTGTATTTGTCAGGGTATTCTCCACGATGGGGGCCAGCAGCTCGTAGACAAAGTAGCGCGCCCCCAGTAGCCCTAGCCCTGTACCCACCACAACCACGCTGCCCGTGACGGCGACGGCGGTGGCAACTCGGCTCCACAGCGATCGCCCGCGCTGAGGCGGTTCGGGGGACTGTTTAGATGCAGGAGAGTTCGTCATTGGATGGCTCTATGGGGCGGCAGCATTTCCCATAGATAGAATAGCGCCGAAACTGAGGGTTGCGAACGGCATTTCTAATGGCCCGGCACTGTGACGCTTGCCGATACCCCTATTAAAAGAGCCGCTGCTGCCGAAGAGTGAGGTTGACCCCAAGGGTGCTGGTCTAACGCGAGCCGCTATTCATCTGGGGTTGAGCCAGTGCCGAATGCTGCGGATTGGAACCCTGGGTAACTGAATCTTGAGCAACGGAGGCCAGGGGCGGAACCGTAAGTAATGCGCCGACGCCGAGACCAAGGCCAATACCCACCAGCGTTGTTAGGATGTTCTGTCTCATAGCAATGGCAGTGCGTCTACTTACAGTATTAAGAATTAGTTATTTTTAGTCTACGTGTCGGCGGTGACCGTAACGGTAGCCTGGACAACATCAGCACAATTTCCAGGATGATCGTAAGGACGATCTCTCTTTGGGTAGAGTTCCCTATGCTTTGTTCCTATCGCTTCGGCGGCTGTCCATGCTTGCCTCAAGGGCTACTCGGCCTGGGACGCGATCGCTGCCCCTGTCTCCGCCGTTTCTGTCTCCACCGCCTCCGTTGCAAGCGCTGCACTCGGGTGAAAATACTTATAAATTTGCTGGGCTAGCCGGGGACCGATGCCCGGCACCTCGGCAATTTGCTCCGCCTTAGCTTCGCGTATGTAATCAATGGAGCGGAAGTGAGCTAGTAGCTCCTTTTTGCGGGCATAGCCCAGCCCCGGAATATCATCCAAGCGCGATCGCCGCATCCGGTCCGTGCGCTTCTTGCGGTGGAAGCTAACGGCGAAGCGGTGGGCCTCATCCCGCAGCCGCCGCAATAGCTGCACGCCGGGCTGCTCTGAATCTGTATCTAAGGGCTTAGACTGCCCCGGCAAAAAGATCTCCTCCCGCTGCTTAGCTAGGCTCACTACCATAACCTCATCCAGCAGGTTCATGTCTTTGAGCACCGCGACCACTGCCGAGAGCTGCCCCTTACCGCCGTCGATCATCACCACGTCGGGGAAGTCCGCCAGCAGCTTCTTGGCGGGGGAGTCCAGCAGCGACTCCCCTTTATCCAGGGCTATGCGTCGCTGCTCTAGGTCCTTTTTGGAATACTTGCGGAAGCGGCGACCAATCACCTCCGCCATGGAGGCAAAGTCGTCGGAGTGACCCGCCTTCACGGTGGGGTCTTTAATTTTGTAGTGGCGGTAGTGCTGCTTAGCGGGCATCCCCTCAATAAACACTACCTGGGAAGCCACCGCGTCGGAACCCTGAATATGGGAGATATCATAGCCCTCGATCCGGTGGGGCACCTCCGGCAGATCTAGGATATCCGCTAGGTCCAGCAAGGCCTGGTTGTTGCGCTCGGCAAACCGCTGGGTGCGGGCTAGCTCGTAACCCGCGTTGCGCTCCACCATCTCAATTAGGTCCGCCTTAGTCTGGCGCTGGGGTACCACCACCGTCACCTTGCGCCCCCGCCGCTCAGTTAAAAAGCTGGCCAGCATGTCCCCTTCGGGTAGCTCGTGCTGGGTCAAAATCTCAGAGGGAATTTCCACCGGGTCCACGGTTTGGTAGTGGTCCTCCAGCACCCGCTGCAGAATCTCCCCCGGCGTTCCCGACTGGGCGTCGGCCATAAAGCCCAGGTGGCCCACCAGCCGCCCGGCCCGCACCTGGAAGAGCTGAATGCAGGCGTGCTTTTCGTCCGCCATCAGGGCGATCGCATCCCGGGTGACGGTGTCGTCGGGTAGCGACACCTTTTGGTCGGCGTGGAGGGACTGGATGCCCCGGAGCTGGTCACGGATGCGGGCGGCCACTTCAAACTGGAGGTTCTCGGCGGCGCGCTCCATGTTGGCGCTGAGCACATCTTCCAGTTCCTTAGTCCTGCCCTGGAAGATCATGGCCACCTTCTGCACCGTGGCGTGGTAGTCGTCCGGGGTGATGAGGCGCTGGCAGACGCCGGGGCAGCGGCCCATATCGTAGTTGAGGCAGGGGCGGTCTTTGAACAGGGGCTGCTTACGCTGCTTGAGGGGAAAGACCCGCTTGACGATGTTGAGGGTGCGGCGCAGGGCACCCACATTGACGTAGGGACCGTAGTAGCGATCGCGGGGACCCAGCTTGCGGCGCTTGCGGGTGATGAAGATGCGCGGGTAGTCTTCGGACCAGGTGATGCAGAGGTAGGGGTATTTTTTGTCGTCCTTGAGCAGCACATTGAAGTGGGGCTGGTGCTGCTTGATCAGGTTGGCCTCTAGGGCCAGAGCCTCGGCCTCGGTGTCGGTGACCAGGAACTCAATTTCGGCAATTTGCCGCACCATCCGCCAGATGCGGGGGTTCTCCCGGTGGTCGTCCCGGAAGTAGGAGCGCACCCGGGCCCGCAGCCGCTTGGACTTGCCGATGTAGAGGATATTGTCCTGGGCGTCGCGCATGAAGTAGACGCCGGGGGAGAGGGGAAGCTCTTTGAGCCGGGTTTCGAGGCGATCGTTGTCTTGGAGAAGCGGTAGTGTGGTCACGGTAGGCGGTAACCGTAGGGACTCCATATCCTAGGATAGCTAGAACAGATGTCTACCGATAGGGGTGTCAGCCCAACTCAGGAGTACGGGGCTTGTTCAACCTGGTCTCATGGCGGGTCTGGGCAGCTGTGGTGGGCGATGGTGTTTTCTAGCCACTTAATATGTCGCCGTTGCTGCCTAACGGCAAAGCGCAACGGCGACATAATTAAGCTCAAATTAGACACAAGCAGCCCTTGACCGTCCGATGCCGTGAAGTGTTACCTGGCGATTAAGATATGGCAAAGAATTTATATACTCTCAGTTTCCTCTATATCTTTATGCATACTTACCAATATAAATTTTATGTTTAGCCGTTTAATAAGCGGTCTATCTTTGATCTTCGTAATCACTTTTTTGTAAGCCAAGCTTGCAGGAACAGCTATTGCTCTAACATCTCTGTCTTCTGCGTGTTCTGTTGCAACAACTTGACCCAGCACACTCCAAAGAGCTGCATATTCTTTAGCAGTTGTAGTCTGACTTAAAAAACCGCCTTTACATTGTATCAAGACTCGTTTGCCATCAATATTTGCGAAAACATCATAAATTCCCGATCCTTTGTTATGAACAATAAGCTTTCTATTTTTTAGTTCATACTCTCCAAACTATTTAAAGCCATCAGAACTATGTTGACTTGATATTTGTTTTAATTTCAACTCACCCATAAGAGTCCCGACAGAGAAACATATACTATTTTTAGCTGCATCTTTTCTAGTGAACTGACTCTTCTGAACTTGTACGCTAACCAGGGCTATTTCATTCTCATGAAGACCTGAATGTGCTAGAGTTCCAGGCTATAGCTCCTCCCCTTAGACACGCCGTGAGCCTCTCCTCTCAGCCTTCATCAAAACGAATCGAAATTCTAGAAGCGTTTGCCGACATCC
>JBCCAG010000555.1:0-3360 GCA_039814955.1 Cyanobacteria bacterium P01_A01_bin.135 | reverse complement strand
CCCTGCCGACTCTCAATTGACGGGCACCACGCTGGGTGAGCTAGAGATCCAGGGGAATCGCGGCATTTTAGTGGTAGCGGTCCGCGGTCAAAATGGAGCAATTACGATGAATCCGGGGCCGGCCTACTGCATCTGCGGTGGCGACACCCTAATCTTAATGGCTCACCAGGGCGACATTCCCCAACTGGCGCGGCTGTACCGCCTCAAGCGCACCCTCCGCTATCGCGGGGCCCGCGCCTAGGGCCCATGTCGCTTTGCAATTTCCACAATTAATGAAGAAAAGAGAGCCCCCCACCGGGGGACTCTCCCTCTTGACCGCTACGTCCACTTGCGGCGCTCTGGTTGTTAACGAGTTCCTGCAGCCAAGCGTCGACCCGCTCCCCCATTGCCGCTAAAGAGTAGGTGGCTTCTGCCGCTCGGCGACAGTTGAGGCGATCGATGGCGTCAATTTTGGCGATCGCCGCCACCAGCTCCGGGACGCTGTCGGGCTCCACGAGCCAACCCGTTTCCCCAGACCGCACTAGCTCAGCTGGCCCCCCTCGCCGATAGGCCACCACCGGCACACCGCAGGCCATGGCTTCAACCACCACATTGCCGAACGCCTCCTCCCACTTAGGAGTCATCAGTAAGGCGCAGCACCGCCCCACCCCTTGCTGCAGCGCCTCCAGCGCCACAAAGCCGTGGTAGCGGGCTAGCACCTGGGGGTACTGGCGCTGCAGGGCCTCCCAATAGCCCGAGTCTGATACCGCCCCAAAAATATTTAGGGACAAACTCGCCTGGGCGGCAGCGGCGATCGCGTCCTCTAGGCCTTTTTCAGGGGCGATGCGCCCCACCCAGGCCAGCTCGCGGACCGGGTCGGGGGTGAAGCGGTACTGAGAGAGGTCAAAGCCATTTTGCAGCACGCGAAGCTGATCGCCGAAGGGAAAGGTACTGGCCTGGGCACGGGTATGAACAGCGATGCTGCCGGGAAACTGGGCCAAGGTTTGGGCGATCGCCTCGTCCATTGTATTGGAGAGGGAGCCCATGCTTACTAAGTGAGCCACGGGCCGCCTCAGCCAGGGGGTGAGGTAAAAGGGCAGCCAGTCGTAGGCGAAATTAAGCAGGGCATCGTAGCGCTGATGCACCTGTCGGGCGTAGCCCCATAGGTTTGCCAGCACGGCGTTGTTAGGCAGCAGCGTGGGGACATCGCGCCCTTGGGTTTGGGCTAGGGGCTGCAGGGTGCCGGGCACCTCAACTAAAGGAATACCCGACAGACGAGAGCCAGCGGGGGCCACGACCTCAACGGTGTGCCCCCGCTGCTGCAGGCCCACGGCAATGTTCCGCAGGGTTAGCTCAACGCCCCCGCCGAGGCCAGAGCCAAGGGGCCCTACTGGGGTGGAAAGAAAGAGTAGCTTCACAGCGCAGGAAAAACCTCACCGAACCAATGGGCGTTAACTTCTATATAAAGAAATTAAGTAAAACTACGTACTATTTAGGCCATCGGCGGCAACCAGTAAAATCAGAGCCACCGCAGGTTAATAGGATATTAAAAGAAGTCGCGCGTATAGCACTTATCATCATTTTTTCCGCTGGAGATTGAGTATGCTTGGCGTTGGGTTGTGGCCATTTCGGCTAGGTAAGGCTTGGACCGAGCCCTTGGCAGTCACGTTTCAGGCTGCAAGCTCGGCCTCGGTGGATGAGCTGTGGCAGCATATCGTCAATCTTACCGATGTTTCCTGGCATCCCATGCTGTCGCGCACCAATGTGCCCAACGGCCTTTTGCCTAAGCCCGGCCTGATCTTTCGGGCAGTAACCCGCTTGAGCCCGTTTCCCATCCGAATTTTTGTGGAGCAGGTAGACCCCAAAGCGCTGCTTAGCGTTCGGATCATAGCCCTACCCGGTATCGAGGAGCGGGGCGTCTACCGGGTTGAGTCCACCGTCTGGGGCACTCAGGTCTCTTATTCCGTCTCCCTTAAAGGCTGGCTGTCGCCCTTGATCTGGTCCATTATCCGTCCCTATGCCGCCCGAGTGGCTACCGCCTTGGCTGAGGTTGCGGAGCAGGGCCCGGCCGCTGCGCCCCGGAGCGATCGCCGCCATCGCTTTCAGGAGCTATTGGGGATGGCGATCGCCCTTTTCGGTAGTGGAGTCATTGGTTGGGGGTTGACCTAGCGCTTCAGCAATTGTCCTGAGAGCGCGCTTTGCCACAGGGAAATAAACTATACCGACGGCACAGCAAGCTATGTTCTCTAGACCCGCTCCCCTTCTCCCCGCCACCAGCCTTGCCCTGATGATGGCGATCGCTACCCCGCTCACCCCACCAGAGGCGATCGCCGCCCCACATTCTCAGCCGCGGCTCGTCGCCAGCACCACCTCTACCCAGGCCATCCAAACCGAGCTGCTGCAGCGATCGCTAGCGGTGGCCAGCGCCATTGAGGACCCGCGCTCTAAAGCTGAAGCCCTCGGCGCAGTGGCCCAGGCCTACATCAACATAGACTCTACCCGCAGCCAGGCCATCCTCAATGACGCCCTGCAAATCGTGCGCCGCATCAGCCTTCCTCAGCAGCAGTTGGGCACGCTCAACCAGGTGGTTTGGCTAACCGATCAGCTTGAGATGCAGCAGGCAGAGCCCATTTTGGCAGAGGCTCTGGAAATCGCCCGCCGCCTGAGTAGCCCCAGAACCCGGCTCGACGCTCTGATGACCGTTGCTACTATGTACAGCCGGGCCGGTAGCCCTGAGGCCCAACCCCTGATTGACGAGCTGCAGGCGCTGGCGGAGACCCTAGTGGAGCCTGGGGCAAAAGATATAGCTTTGGAGAACCTGGTGCGGATGATAACGCAGTACCAAGGCGGCCCACCTGATGCGCTGCTGCAGAGGGCTTTGGCGATTGCGGAAACCATTGAGCGCGACCGCGATCGCTCCAATGCCCTGATTTCCATTGCCGCTGCCGCCACGGAGCAAGACAATGAAGCCGCCATCGCTGCCGCCGCTGCTGCCGCCGACACCCTCGAAGACGAAGTCACCCGCTCGCTGGCCTTAGCGACCATCGCCGCCGCCTACAGCGAGGTAGAGAGCCCCCAGTCCCGCGTCGCCCTGGGCAAGGCCCTGGCTATTGCCCAAACCATCGCCCCCTCCGATGAGCAATCCTATGCCCTGACCAATGCGCTGGAGATCGCGACCCAGATTGGGGCGGAGCAAGAAGAGATTTTGCAGCAGGTGCTGGCGATCGCAAGGGAGATGGAAGACCCCACTACTAAGGTGATGCTGCTCATCTCCATTGCCACCAGCCCCGCCACCCCTGAAGCGGAAACTGGGGCCCTGCTGGAAGAGGTTTTGGCGATCGCGGACCGTATCGAGTCGCCCTACAGCCGATCTTCAACGAT
>JBCCAG010000749.1:0-2378 GCA_039814955.1 Cyanobacteria bacterium P01_A01_bin.135 | reverse complement strand
GCGGGCATTTGGTCCCTACGGTACGCAGCCACGATGGACCCAGGGTAATAAGGATGGTGTCGGCACGGCTTACTCTATGGCGAGCCGCGTCTGGTTTACTCTGTGGAACGGGGTACTCACTGAGCTGTACTTTCCCACCATCGACCGGCCCCAAACCCGCGACCTGCAGTACTTGGTTACCCTAAACGGCGAGTTCTTGGCCGAGAAGACGCATCTAGAGTCCATCACCGAGCGCATGTGGACCCACGCCCTGGGTTACCGGGTCACCAACTGCGACCCCCAAGGGCGTTTTGAGATTGTCAAAGAGATTATTGCCTCGCCGCTGTCCTCCTGCGTGCTGCAGCAGACCCAGGTTACCGGCGACGATGACATCCTCGACGCCCTGCAGCTCTATGTGCTCTGCGCGCCCCACATCGATGTGGCGGGCTGGGGCAATAATGCTCAGATTTTGACGGTGGCAGGCCGGACCATCTTGACTGCCACCCGCGAGGGCACTTGGCTGGCGATCGCCGCCACGGTCCCCTTCGCCAAAGCTTCAGCAGGGTACGTGGGCAGCAGCGACGGCTGGCAGGACCTGGAAGACGACGCCCAAATGGATTATCAGTACGACCGGGCGGTGGACGGCAACACGGCGCTGACGGCTGAGCTGGACTGGCATCAGGCCGACAAATTCACCCTAGGAATTGCCTTCGGCGACTGCCGCCACGCCGCCATCACCACCGTACTGCAGGCCCTCAATGAGCCCTTTGAGGACCAAAAAGAGCAGTACCAAAAGCAGTGGGAGCCCCCCTGCTGCAACGACGTTCGCGCAGCCCTGGTGGAGCAGGCCCAGGACGACGGCAAGCTCTACTACACCAGCCTTAGCCTGCTGATGTCCCATGAGGATAAAACCTACCATGGGGCCCTGATTGCCTCCCTGGCCATTCCCTGGGGCCACATCAAAGGGGATGAAGAAGATGGCGGCTACCACCTGGTGTGGGTGCGGGACATGGTCAATAGTGCCCGGGGCTTGCTCGCAGCCGGCAACCACGACACCCCCCTGCGCGCCTTAATCTACCTGGCTACCAGCCAGCAGCCCGATGGAGGCTTCCCGCAGAACTTTTGGATCAATGGCGAAGCCCACTGGTGCGGGGTCCAGCTCGACCAGGTGGCGCTGCCCATCATCTTGGCCTACACTCTCTATGGCGAAGGGATGCTGCGTCAGTTTGACCCGTACCCGATGGTGAAGCGGGCCGCGAGCTTTTTGATTGAGCATGGCCCTGCCACGGAGCAGGAGCGCTGGGAAGAGGCCAGCGGCTACTCCCCTTCAACCCTAGCCACCAGCATTGCCGCCTTAATCTGCGCGGCCCGCTTTGCCCATATGCGAGATGAGCCAGAAACAGCCGCCTTCTCAGAAGATTACGCCGACTTTTTGGAAGACCATCTAGAAACCTGGACCGTCACCACTGAGGGCAAGCTGCTGGACGGGGTGCCCCGTCACTACATCCGGGTGCTGCCCGCCGATATGGATGACCCCACCCCCTGCGAAGATCCTAATAAGGCGACCCTGTACATCATCAACCGCCCGCAGGATGACCAGGCTTTCCCCGCCAAGGATGTGGTAGATGCGGGCTTTTTGGAGCTGGTGCGCTACGGCATCCGCAGCCCCCACGACCCGCTAATTGTGGACTCTCTCAAGGTGGTAGACGCCACCCTAAAGACCGAAACCCCCAGCGGCATCGGCTGGCACCGCTACAACCACGACGGCTACGGCCAAAAGGATGACGGCACTGCCTTTGACGGTACCGGCACCGGTCGCATCTGGCCCCTGCTCTCGGGGGAGCGGGCCCACTATGAGCTGGCGGCGGGCCACGACGTGACGCCGCTGGTGAAATCTCTGGAGGGCTTTGCCAATGAGACCGGCATGCTGCCGGAGCAAAGCTGGGATACCGATGACATTCCCGAGGCCCATATGTACCTGGGGCGGCCTACCGGGTCGGCGATGCCCCTGATGTGGGCCCACGCGGAGTACATCAAGCTGCTGCGATCGCTCAGCGATGGCCAGGTGTTTGATACGATTCCTGAGCTGGTGGAGCGCTACCAGCAGCCTCGGAAGAACCGACGCTACCTGGAAATCTGGAAGCCCAACCGCCGGGTGGCCCAGATCAAGCCAGGGTATGTGCTGCGGGTCCAGGTTCCAGGCCACTTTACCCTGCGCTGGTGGATTGGCGAGCAGGAGCACACTCAAGAGGGCACCGCGACGCCACTGGGCATTGCTTACTTAGACATCACACCCTCAAAAGCTGGAGACATTGAGTTTGAGTTTACCAGCACTGAAGCGAAGTCGCTGCGGGGGGCGCGGTTTATGGTGCAGGTCGTAGGAGATTAGCCAACTACTG
>JBCCAG010000759.1:0-2335 GCA_039814955.1 Cyanobacteria bacterium P01_A01_bin.135 | reverse complement strand
TCGGTGCTGCCCCAGCAGGAGTGGCAGCAGATGCTGGCGGAGATTTGGGGTCTGCAGCGGGACCACTTTTGGACTGCGGACCTCTCTGGTGTCGACTGGCAGCGGGTTTACCAGCGCTATCAGCCACTGCTGGCGCGGGTGAGCACCCGCTCGGAGTTCTCAGACCTGGTGTGGGAGATGCAGGGGGAGCTAGGCACCTCCCACGCCTACGAGATAGGCGGCGATTACCGGCACCCCCCTAACTACGCCCTGGGCTTTTTAGGGGCAGACTTTGCCCAAGATGGGCAGGGCTACCGCATTGCCCACATCGTGCAGGGGGATGGCTGGAGCAAAGCGGGATCGCCCCTGCAGGGCATCGGGGTCAATATTCAGCCGGGCGATCGCCTGCTGGCTATTAACGGGCAGCGGCTAACCCCTCACCAGGGACCCCACGAATTTTTAGTGCACCAGGCGGACTGCTGGGTGGAGCTAACGGTGGCCCGGGGTGAGGGCGAACCGCGCCAGGTAACCGTGAAAGCCTTGGGCAGCGATCGCGCCGCCCGCTACCGGGAATGGGTGGAAGGCAATCATCGCGCGGTGTCTGAGGCCACAGACGGACGGGTGGGCTACCTGCACATTCCCGACATGGGGCCTGAGGGTTACGCCGAGTTCCACCGCTACTACTTTGCCGAGGTGCACAAGCAGGGCCTGGTGGTGGATGTGCGCTTCAACGGCGGCGGCCATGTGTCGCAGCTGATTTTAGAGAAGCTGGCCCGCGAGCGCATCGGCTACGATGTCCCCCGTTGGGAGCAGCCCGAGCCCTACCCCTCCGACTCCATGGCAGGGCCAATTGTGGCCGTGACCAACGAGCAGGCGGGCTCCGACGGCGATATCTTTAGCCACTGCTTTAAGCTAATGAACATTGGTGACCTGGTGGGTACCCGCACCTGGGGCGGCGTCATCGGTATTTGGCCTCGCCACCAGCTAGTAGACCAGAGCGTGGTCACCCAGCCCGAATACTCGTTCTGGTTCAAAGACGTGGGCTGGCGGGTGGAGAACTACGGCACCGACCCCACCATTCCGGTGGACATCCCCCCCCAGGACTGGGCGGTAGGTAAGGACCTGCAGCTAGAGCGGGCGATCGCCGTAGTCCTAGAGCAGTTAGAGAAGCATCCCGTCCAGCTCCCAGACTTCAGCGATCGCCCCCGGCTCCATTTGCCGTAAGCGCGATTTTAGTAGTTCCAGATTCGCTTGTTGCGGCGGTCGATGTGGATGAATCCTTTCTTGGCGCCGCGGCCAAAGCCACCCTTCCAGCGGCCTTTTTTGTACCACTCCGACTCAAACCGCTTCTGCATCTCCCAGATAGAGCCGCCTAGAGGCCGGAAATCGACGCCGGTACCCCCGGGATGGTTAGGGGCACGGGAGCCGATGCGGGCATTGACGTGCCAGGGCCGGTACCAGGAGTTGATTCCCATCGGTCCACCCCACCACTCGCGAATCTCGTCCATATCCCGGGCCACCATGATGATGTTCTTCTTCACCTTGGCATCTCTGGGGATTCGCTCGCGCTGCCGGAGAGTTACTTCACCCACCGTGAAGTACTTCGAGACAGGGGAGCGCCAGTCGCTCCAGTTGACCTCATTCCACTCGGGCAGCTTGTCAGGCTTAGTCGCCTCTTCTTGCCAAGGCAAATGCCAATGCTCACCAAAGATGTACCAAGTCCCAGCGCCATGGGCAATATCCACCTGGAAGTGCCCTCCCATATCGGTGTCGGCATCCCGCTCTTCGACGCGGGTCACTTTGTAAACTTTTCCTTTGGGAACGTTGAGCTTGCGATCGGAGCTGAGCAAGTGGGACTGAACGCGGTAGTCTTTCTTGAGCAGCGTATTTTCAGTTGCCCTAATTTCGTCGACCATAGGTGCTACTTCCTGTTTTAGTTGGTTTGGGTGTAAGTTTAGGGACGCAATTTCTACGGTAAGCAATTTCTCTTACTATTGACAGTGCCCACCTACGTACTGTTGCAATTAGTAACTACTCGTGATAGTCAAAAACTTTACGGGTTTGAAGTTCGAGACCGACATTGCTTGCTAGTACACCTCTACAGAGCCGCTGTTTGCGATTCCTGAAATGATTTAGCGATGCCTCTACTTAAAAAGCTGCGCGGCGGGGCCCTGGTGAGCCTGGGCTATATGCTTTCTCCCCTGTCTTGGTGGAACGACCTATTCTTTAATCTACCGATCGCCCTCGTTTTCGGCTACGGCGTCAGCTGGATCTCTGCCGACTGGTTTCTCCCCGGCACGGTGGTGGGGTATTGGCTCTCCAATGTGCTGGGAATTATTCTGATGCAGTTTGGCGC
>JBCCAG010000343.1:0-4789 GCA_039814955.1 Cyanobacteria bacterium P01_A01_bin.135 | reverse complement strand
GCTGGCTGAACCGATTTCGCAGGTTGAGTAAGGACTATGAGCTGTACTGCGCGACGAGCGAGGCAATGATCTACGGTTCTTTGACCCGCCTGATGGTCAGACGTCTGGCCGCTTAAGGTTTGCTTTACAAATCAGCTCTAAGTCCCTGCTGGTCGTACACAGCTAAACGAAAGCGCTATGGAAGAAGCTGCCACTCCAGACCAGGCTCCAGATATCGCTGTTTCCTCATTGGCTAACACCATGACGGGGCAGGTGCCCGCTGTCATTGCCCAGGCACCCTACATTCGGCTGCTGGTGCTGTTTGGCTCTCGGGCGACTGGAGCAGCCACACCCAAAAGCGACTGGGATTTTGCCGTCCTCAGCGATCTGCAGCAGCGCCGTGCCTATGAGCCTGATGGGTTCAGCCACTTGCGGCTGTATCCTATTTTGGGGCCAGCATTTGGCATTTCTGTAGATTTAGTGGACATAGTGGACTTGAATACCTGCTCTCCGGCGATCGCCTACCAGGTGGCCCGTAGCGGCAGGGTACTATACGAGCGGACAGGGGAGTTTGACCGGCTGCAGCGCTTTGCCTGGCGGCGCTATGCCGATACCCAAAAGTTTCGCGATCTGCGCAAGCAGAGCATTGCGCTGCGGCTAGAGCAATCGCAATGACGAAGATTGACCTAGAGGTAGTGCAATCGCGGGTGGAGCTGATGCTGAAGTACATCGCTCGCCTGCAGGACTTCGAGGCGATGACGCTGGAGGAATACCTCAGCGATTTTGACAAGCAGCTGATTGTGGAGCGCCTGCTGCAGCTTTTAGTGGAGGCGGCATCCGATATTAATGGCCACCTGCTGGTGAAAGTGCATAAGCTGACGCCAACGGGCTATTACGATTCATTTATCAAGGCAGGTAGTCAGAGCATCATCCCATTTGAGTTTGCTCAGGAGCTGGCGCAGTCGTCGGGGTTGCGCAATCGGCTGGTGCATCAGTATGAGATGTGGGGTTGGGTCCCCTTGCGGGGTGATGAGGTGCTGAACTTTGAGCATGACTACTGGAGACCTTACTACTAGTATTTCAGTACCCTTGCGCGTAGATACATGCACGACATGCACGTCCAATCAAGTCTTCATCCCCGCACTTAGAAACATGACAAGTTCCGAAATAGCCCTCTGGATATCCTCAGGCTGAGCATTCCGCAGTAGCGCGTGAGGTTGGCCAGCCTCCATCTGGACCCGGACAAGCGTGGCGATAACAAGGTCAAGTTTCCACTGCAGTTGAGATCGAGACTGGTCTAGCAATGCGCGCTGCAAAGCATCTAGAAATGCCGTCGTGCTAGCGCTAAAGGCCTGTTGTGCGATGCTTTGAATGGGCTCTGGCTCGGTGCGGCAGCGGCCCATGAACTGGGCACGAATCAAGCGGAACTGCTCGTCACCAAGAACAAACTCTAGCGGTGGCTTGAGAAATGCGGTCAGGATGTCCTCCACAGAAGGCTGCTTAGCATCTGTCTGGACTTGATCCAGCAATGAAAGCTGTCTTGCCACGACAGGCACCGCAATTCGCTCGACGACAGCGCGGAATAGCTCTTCTTTAGACCCAAAGTGGTAATGAACCGCCGCTAGGTTGACCTCTGCCTCGCTGACGATGTTGCGTAGCGTCGTACCTGAAAAGCCCTTTTCCCCAATCAGGCGTTCGGCTACGTTGAGGATTTGCGCCTTGGTATCTATTGAAGCGGTATTACTCATAGTCTTGGATAAAGAAACAGTTTGCGTATGCTTTCGCAGGGTCATTGGCCGAAAGCGGGCCGCTCGGCAACCGATAAGAGTTGGAGCCTATCGAAGGAGGGAAGTTCAAAATTCAAGTTGCCTTTTTGTCAAACGTACGTTTTAATTATATCAGACGACCGTTTAAATAGCTATTGCGGATAGCGCGATCGCTGCCCTTAAGGACGCTAGCTCCCGGTTGTAGCTGTCGGCTGCAACCAGCATATCGCGCCATCGAGCTTGCTGAATTGCCGGCACATTGTGGCTGCTTCAAATCCGGCAATGTCAGGCTTTTTGTAAAACAGTCGTTTGAATGACACCATTCAAAGGGAAACTTGTCATGACCCACACCCCCATATCCCCCAGTGATCCTGGGGCTCAGTTTAGGTGGCCCAGCCACCTAAAGCAGACACTTAAGCGACATTCTAGGGCTCTAATCGGCCTGGGCTCCATTGGCCTCCTGCTGGCAGCTGGAATCCCCATAGTGCAGACCCAGTTTCTAGCACGAGAGGCAGAGGTTTCTGAAACTACCGAAGGCCTGGTTTCTCCAGTTCAGACATTGATGGTTGAGCCAGTCAGCAGTTACGAGGTGTCCCGTGCCTACACCGGCGAAATTGCCGCCCTACGCAGCAGCGACCTGGGCTTTGAGCGCAGCGGCGAGCTAGTAAATATTCTGGTGCAGGAGGGCGATCGCGTCTCGGTAGGGCAACCCCTCGCTCAGCTCGACATTAGCAATCTGCAGACCCAGCGACAGCAGCTCGAAGCCCAACGGGCTGAGGCCCAAGCCCGGCTGCTCGAGCTAGAGCGGGGCGCACGACAGGAAGACATCGCCGCAGCGCGGGCAGAGGTACGGGATCTGGAAAATCAGCTGGAGCTACAAAAGACCCAGCGATCGCGCCGGGAGTTTCTCTATGCCGAGGGGGCAATTTCTCGGGAGCAGCTGGACGAATTTGCCTTCGGCGAAGGGGCGCTGGAGGCCCGCCTCGACCGCGCCCAAAGTCAGCTCGACGAGCTGCTAAATGGCACACGCCCAGAGCAAGTAGCCGCCCAGCGGGCCGTGGTTCAGCAGCTTGAGGCTAGCATCGCTACCATCGACGTGGATATCCGCAAAAGCACCCTCAGGTCGCCCTTCGATGGTCTGATTTCTGCTCGACAGGTGGACGAAGGGACCGTAGTTGGGGCCGGGCAGGCCGTGGTGCGGCTGGTGGAGAATGCGGCTCCTGAAGCCCGCATTGGCACGCCGGTTGCGACCGCGAGCCAGCTTCAGGTGGGGGACACCAAAGCGGTAACGCTGAACGGCGAAACCTTCACCGCGACGGTTGCGACAGTCCTGCCTGAAGTTGACCCACAGACCCGGACCCAGGTGGTGGTCTTCCAGCTCGAGCAGGCCGCCGTCACCCGCATCAGCCCCGGCCAAACTGTGCGGATCGAGATCGTCGAAGCCATTCCCACTGATGGGGTCTGGGTGCCGACTACAGCCCTGACCCAAGATATTCGCGGCCTGTGGAGCGCTTATGTTCTGATGCCGGCTGGGAAAGAAGGGGCTTTGGAAGAGGGTGCTTCAGAAGAGAGCAATGCAGAAGAAGCCGCATACGAGGTGCAGCCCCAGTCCGTTGAGATTCTACATCAGGAGAGTGAGCGCGCTCTAGTACAAGGAACCCTGCAGCCAGGCGATCGCATTGTTGCTGACGGGGTCCATCGCTTGGTGCCCGGCCAGCAGGTCAGGCCACTCTAAATCCCACGTCTTAACCCTCATCCCTCCCAACAAACTTTTCTATTATGGTTCGCCCATTTTTTACCAATATTCGCTTGTTAATTCTCGCGATCGTCTTAATTCTGGGCTGGGGTCTATCTGCCTATCAGAGCCTGCCTCGCCAGGAAGACCCCGAGCTCGTAGCCCGGACCGCCGTGGTCACCACGGTGTTCCCCGGTGCCAACGCCGAGCGGGTGGAAGCGCTGGTTACCACCGCCCTCGAAGAAGAGCTGGCCGAAATTGAAGAAATCGAGACGCTGTCTTCCACGTCGCGGGTTGGCTTTTCCAGCGTGGTGGTTGAGCTGCTAGATTCGGTGACCAATGCCCAGCCCATTTGGTCCAAGGTGCGTGACGAGATGGACGATGCGGCAACCCAATTTCCACCGGGTGCGGCTGAGCCTGAGTTACAAGAGAGCAACATGAAGGCTTACACCCTGATCACGTCGCTGACGTGGAATCTGCCGGGTGAGCCCAACTATGCGGTGCTGCGCCGGTACGCCGATGAGCTGGCGGTGATTATGCGTGGGGTAGAGGGCACAGAAGAAGTAGAGTTTTTTGGTAGCCCAGACGAAGAGATTTTAGTCGAGATTGATGCGTCGCAACTGGTGGGCGTGGGCCTGTCGCCGCAGCAGCTAGCCAATCAGGTCAGCCTCAGCGATGCCAAGGCAAGCGCCGGGCAGCTGCGCAGCGCCGACCAGACTGTGGCGATGGAAGTTGAAAGCGAGCTGGAAACGCTGGAGCAGATTCGCCAAATCCCAGTGCAGACGGGAGACGGGCAGTTTACGCGCCTCAGCGACATCGCTAGCGTCAGCCGGGGGGTGCGCTATCCGCTGATCGAGCAAGCCATTGTCAGCGGCAAGCCCGCCGTCGTCGTCGGCACAATGATGAAGTCGGGGCTGCGCGTTGACCAGTGGGCCGCTGAAGCCAAGGTCGAACTCGAAGCGTTTCGCGAGCGCATGCCCCAGGGAGTGAGCCTGGACATCATCTTTGACCAGAGTGAGTACGTGGCCGAGCGCATCAACACGCTCATCCTCAACCTCATCATTAGTGCAGCCCTAGTGGTAGTCGTGACGCTAGTGACCATGGGCTGGCGTTCGGCCATTGTGGTGGGGGCGGCCCTGCCACTGACTATCTTTGCGGTGTTCGGCTGGTTCACGGTGTTCAACGTGCCGATTCACCAGATGTCGGTGACGGGGCTGATTATCGCCCTCGGTCTACTGATCGACAATGCCATCGTCGTGGTGGATGAGATTCAGGTGGAGATGCAGCACGGCGACCCGCCACTTAAGGC
>JBCCAG010000643.1:0-2862 GCA_039814955.1 Cyanobacteria bacterium P01_A01_bin.135 | reverse complement strand
AGCTGCCTTAACCACCTCTTCTTTCTCTGAGGAAGACAGCCCCGGCTTCATGGCGTAGCGGGGACGGCGCTCCGCTGCGTTGTAGTAGCTCTGGGGAAGCTGCAGTCCCTGCAGATCCTTGGTGCTGCGCTGGCGCAGTTTATCTGAGGGCTCGGGGGCCTCAAACTCGGTAATTAACACGTCAAAGTAGCGGCCGACAATCTCCGCCGCCTCAGCGTCCTGGCGGAAGTAGCTGCCCGAGGCCTGCTTCATCTCCCGCAGCGCCACGATGGTAGCTAGGCTAGAGCAGGCGTTTTCAATCACCTCCCGCAGCCCCCGCACGTTCACCGTCAAGATGTTGGGATCTCCGGCAACGATGGCGTAGGTCACATAGCGCAGGAACCAGCTCAGGTCCCGCAGGGACTTTTGCATGTTGCTAGGACCATAGCGAGAGACGTTGATGGGACGAAACCCGGTGGGAATGGGGCCGCTGGGAGAGGCGCTAAACAAGGATCGCACTCCCTCGAAGAAGCCGCCCCGGCTGTCCACGTAGGTGGCGGTGCCGAGCTTCATGGAGGCCTTGTTGTCGAGCTGCTCGCCCCCCATGGTGACCATCACTTCCTCCGTCTCCTCAGGCTTCTCCAAGTAAGACATGGGAGAGCCCCCGACAAAGATGCGATTTGCCGCGCGGGAGACAATCAGTTCGGAGTTTTGGGTTAGCCTCTGAGCTATCTCTAGGCGCTTCAGGCCAGAGTCGAAAAAGCTGGATAGCTCAGTCAACTCGCCCTTAGCCAGAAATCGGTCCTGCTGCTCAGCTTGAATTACGGTTGACAGAGGTAAAGTCTGGTATAGCTGCGGACGCGCAACAGAGCTTCCACCACTTGCTGTTACACTCATAAGCTTTCAAAAGCTCCTTTTTATCGTTGGTTGTCAATTCAAGATTCAAAAACGGGCGCTGCCGGACGACTATCTGTAGACTGCGAATCAGCTTCTGGCAAATACCCAGGTTTAATCAGCTCACGGAATTAGGTTAAATCGTTTTGGGATCGCTGCGGCTCTTTATTAAAAAGTATGTCGAACTCATCGGCTTAGCAGGCCAGGCGATGTCTTGAATGACGGATACGAAATATCATAAAGGACCCCTCAGAATTCTGAGACAACAATACGTTTTATTAAGATACTCTGTGTGATGCCTAACAACGCGACGCCGCCTGGGCAAGCTGCCGATACCGACCAAGCGACGAGTAACGCTGTCGCCGCTCTGTACAACACCTATCCATTTCCGCCGGCCCCGCTATTAGATGAGCCCCCACCCGGCTATAACTGGCGCTGGAATTGGACTGCCGCCTACAGCTTTTGCTCAGGGCGATCGCCCCAGAGCCAGCAGGTGCGCATTTTAGATGCGGGCTGCGGGACGGGGGTGAGTACGGAGTATCTGGTGCACCTCAACCCAGAGGCCGACGTGGTGGGCATCGACTTGAGCCAAGAGGCGCTGGCGATCGCTCGGGAGCGCTGCCGCCGCTCGCATGGGCAGGGGGGCACCTTCCACCAGCTCAGCCTCTACGATGTCGCACAGCTTGGCCAGACCTTTGATTTGATTAACTGCGTTGGGGTGCTGCACCACCTGCCGGACCCCAAACGGGGCATCCAGGCGTTAGCAAATGTGCTAGCCCCTGGCGGGATTATGCACATCTTTGTATATGCAGCTTTGGGCCGGTGGGAAATTCAGCTGATGCAGGAGGCGATCGCCCTACTGCAGGGCCCTCAGCGAGGCGACTATAAGGACGGGGTATCAATGGGCCGCACCCTGTTTGACGTGCTGCCGGAGAATAATCGGCTGCGGCGGCGGGAAGAAGAGCGCTGGTCCTTGGAGAATCAGCGCGACGAGTGCTTTGCCGATATGTACGTTCATCCCCAGGAGGTAGACTACACCGTAGATACCCTATTTGAGCTGATCGACGCCTCAGGTTTGGACTTCTTGGGATTTTCTAACCCGGAATATTGGAGCTTGGAGCGGCTGATGGGTAAAGCGCCCCAGCTCCTAGAGCGGGCCAAGGGGTTGAGCGAGCGCCAGCGCTACCGCCTAATTGAGGTGCTGGACCCAGAAATTACCCACTACGAGTTTTTCCTGGCCCGCCCTCCCTTTGAGTACACCGACTGGAGCGGCGATCGCCTCAAGGACGCCATCCCTGAGCTGAGTCCCTGCCTAGACGGCTGGCCAAGCCAGACTCTGTTCGACGCCAACTACAAGATTGTCAAAATAGATGACGTCGAGTTTGCCTTCCTATCAGACTGCCACCGCAATGCGCTAGGCGAGACGCCTCGCCAATCGGTAGGCTCCCTCTGTGAAAAGCACGGCCTACCGCTACAGTCGGTGAGCGATCTACAGCGCCGCCAGCTCGTGGTCTTAGCGTTGCCGACTTGAAGGCAAGAAAAGCAGCCCAACCGAGCATCTTGCCCGTTGCGCCGCGGCGGGTAACACCCCTGAAACGAAGCTCAGTGTTTTATCCGAAGAATCGCTGGGAAAAGCCGCGATCGCCCCTTGACAATTTCTCGGTCAAGCCCTTGAAGCGCCGCCCCATCAAGGCGACGTCAAACCTTAATTTTTTATGTGGTTCGGACTACACCACATGTTATGATCTCGTGTGGCTCGTCGCAGCCAAGGTCCTCTAACTGCAAGGTATTTCCCTTGAGTGATCCTGTGATTGTGGCTACATCAGAAGGTTCTGCTGACGATGATGAATCGTCGGTTGCCGGGGATTTTGCGATTCAAATCGCGAAGTCTCGGGCCACTTTCGTCGCCGCTAATGTTGTCGATGTCAAAGCCAATGCCGTTCGGGCAGCCGCTGAGACAGATAGTGCTGAAGCCGATGCCGAGGGCGT
>JBCCAG010000198.1:0-6260 GCA_039814955.1 Cyanobacteria bacterium P01_A01_bin.135 | reverse complement strand
TCAAAGGCAAAGCCTTCGCCCTGCTCATTGGGCTCGATCATGTAGTCGATCTTGGCGTACTGACCGGAACCACCGGACTGCTTCTTGTGGACGTAGGTATCTTGGATCTGCTTGGTGATCGACTCGCGGTAGGCCACCTGGGGCTTACCCATTTGCACTTCCACACCGTGGGTGCGCTTGAGAATGTCCACCTTAATGTCCAGGTGCAGCTCGCCCATCCCTTTAATGATGGTCTCACCGCTCTCCTGGTCCGTCTCTACGTAGAAGGAAGGGTCCTCCTGCACCATCTTGCTGAGGGCCATGCCCATCTTCTCGTTGTCGCCCTTCTTCTTTGGAGACACCGCCACGGAGATGACCGGGTCGGGGAAGATCATCGGCTCCAGCGTCGCCGGGTTTTTCGGATCGCACAGGGTGTGGCCCGTCTGGACGTTCTTCATGCCCACCAGCGCCACAATGTCGCCCGCTTGAGCCGTTTCGATCTCCTCGCGGGAGTCGGCGTGCATTTCCACTAGGCGGCTGACCCGCTCGGTTTTGCCAGTGGCAGTGTTGAGGATGGTATCCCCCTTGGAAACAGTGCCGGAGTAGAGGCGAGTAAAGGTCAACGCGCCGTACTTGTCGTCCATAATCTTGAACGCCAGGGCCCGCAGGGGCGCATCGGGGTCGACGATGGCAAATTCGCCAGTCTCGTTACCCTCTAGATCTACCTCAGGCTGAGGCTTCACTTCCGTCGGTGCGGGCAGGTAGTCTACCACCGCATCCAGCACTAGCTGCACGCCCTTGTTCTTAAAGGAAGAGCCGCAATAAGTGGGGAAGAAGGCTAGATCGCGGGTGCCCTTGCGGATACAGGCCTTGATCTCGTCAATGGAGAGCTCCTCACCTTCGAGGTACTTCTCCATCATCTCATCGCTCATCTCCACTGCCGTCTCGATCAGCTCGGTGCGGTAGGCCTCCACATCGTCTTTCATGTCCGCGGGAACTTCCTTGATCTGGTAGTTCATCGGATCTCCCGAATCATCCCACACCCAGGCTTTCTCGGTGAGCAGGTCAACAACGCCCACAAACTGATCTTCGGTGCCAATGGGCAGCACCATCACCAGGGGCTTGGCCGCTAGAATTTCGTCCACCTGCTTAACAACGCGGTAGAAGTCGGCGCCGATGCGGTCTAGCTTATTGACGTAGATGATCCGGGCCACCTTGGAGTCGTTGGCGTAGCGCCAGTTGGTCTCTGACTGGGGCTCCACGCCGCCGGAGCCACAGAACACGCCCACGCCGCCGTCTAATACCTTCAGGGAGCGGTACACCTCAATGGTGAAGTCCACGTGTCCCGGTGTATCAATAATGTTGAGTTGGTGGTCGTTCCAGAAGCAAGAAGTTGCAGCGGACTGAATCGTGATGCCGCGCTCTTGCTCCTGCTCCATGAAGTCTGTTGTCGCCGCACCTTCGTGCACCTCACCGATCTTGTGGATCTTACCGGTGAGCTTCAAAATCCGCTCAGTTGTGGTGGTCTTACCGGCGTCCACATGGGCGAAGATACCAATATTTCGATAACGGGTGAGGTCTTTCATGGTTGCTCTCGATGTAATCTGCGACAAACTAACTGCGATAGGAAATTGAAACGAACTAACTGCAACAGACCGCTGTGACCACCGCCGAACGGCTAACTTCGTCAGGGCACCACGTGCGTACCGTCAGTAGCGACAGTGGCAATCAGACTCAATTGTAAAATATCTCAACACAAAGTCATAGACAACTTAGCATTGATAGCGCAGTGCTGGCGCACAGGTCTAGCGCGCCGTAACAGCGCCGTGCTTCCATAGTAGCGATCGCTGCCTGGATTGACTCCTATCGCCGAGTCGTGAATACCGCCCCGACAGATGCCGCCCCATTCAGGGCTTAGACCGTTATTTATGTATCTACAGAAAGCCGGCAGAGAGCCAGCAGAGAGCCCAGCATCGCTAGCGACCTAGCTGAAGTACCAGGTCTTGTAGTGACAGATACCAAATTCAAGCTGCAGCAAGAGCCTGGGCTGGCGCGACGGCAAGACGCCCTTATGAAAGGTATAGGGATCGCCGGCAAACCCGAAGCCTGCGGGTCCATGGACCTCTGTAACGCGGTCCGACCCATAGGTTTCAATTAGCTGCTCGTCAGCAATGTTGGCACACCGCTGGCCCAATAGCTGGTGCAAGGGGCGACGTCCCCGGTGGGTTCCTCGCAAATACACATGGGGACCACAGCCTGCATCAACGTCGGTGAGGTAGAAAAACAGCTTGACCGTTTTGTAGTCATTAATGTCGCAGTGGAGAACCTGGGCTGCCGCCAACTGCTCAGCGCCACTAGCGGGTCTAGGAAAACTCCAGGCAATTTCACCCCGATGATACTTGGGCTCATGCCCCAGATAGTTGGCGGCAAGCCCCAAAATAACCGGGTCTTGCTTGAGAGCCTGAAAGGCAGGGCAGGATTCATGGGTGTTAAAGTAGCCAGCTATCTTAATCGGTCTCTGGAGCTCCGCCTCCATTTTTTCTCGATTGTGCAAGTAAAACTTGAGATGAGGCTGGCGGTTAGCGTAGCACGGGTTAATGTGGGCAAAGTCGACGAGCTCGCTAAGGATCGACGGCGACAGCCGCAGTCCCTGGTAATAGCCGTCTTGCTCTAGCCGTTCACAGGCATCAGTGAAAGACGTATCCAGGGTGACGTTCTTTGACGAATTGGACAGTACAAACTGCTGACCTGAAGGTTTATAGCTAGCGACCCACTGCCTAATCTTGACAAATCTTGCCAATAGCTTCATCCAAAAAAAACGATAGTCCACCCTAAAAGTAGATATCTCGCCGCCTAAAACCGTGATTAGCTTAAGAAGAAACAGGAAAAAAAATCTAAAGCGCGACCTGGCCTTTAAAGTACTAGTCATATTTTCGCTATTTGTAAAACGGGCAAGAAGTGACTGCTGCCGGTTGCGCAGGTACCAATCGTTCATAGGGTTGATCTAGTAGCAGAAGTGGCTTAAAGTTCTGACGACGCACGAAGCTATGCGCAAGTGCCTTGACGCATTGCGGTGCCCCGCGGTGATGAATGCGATCGCCGCCGGTGGGGGAGGTATTTAGTTCAGCGCCAAAACTTTGGGTAAAATGGCTGGCGCTGCGAATGGTAGCGACCACTAGATAAGCACCGATGGCTATCGCGACAGATAGCCTCGCACTACTTTATGGCACTCACGTCTTCAGGTGATTGCAAGCCGGGGTTAGCTCTGCTGTGCTGTGACGGCTAACTGAGTCGAGGCAGTTCGGAGTTGAACTGCTAATCTTCTTCGTCAAATGCCAATGCGAGTTTAGATTTCGAGTGCGTCTATTAGCCAACTACTGCTGCCGCCTGTAATCGATCAAACAACAGAGGGCATGCTTTGGTTATAGCACTGTGTCCTTGCGAACATAGGGCCGGTGCGAAGGCTACTAGAAAGATTCACAAATGTTGCCGTCATGTTAACCGGCGATAGAGCCCTCCCAGTAATGGAAAATCAGGCAAGCTGGCAAGGCAGCAGCGTTCCGTAATGATACAGACCTACCTTTGAAGACAGTGCTAGGCAAACCGTCAACGGCATCCGTATTTGTACGAATAAGCGGTTTAAAACATAACAGCCAAATTCAAGGCCGGCGCTCAAGCACCATCTCATACCGGTACAGCGCTATCGGCTGGGAACCAGCTTTGAAGAAATCCGGGTCTTGCGGGGAAAGGTAAATCGCCGTCGCCTGATCTGCCGTAATTACCGCAGGGGTACCAGCACAGCTCTCCGAGCAGCGATATGCCGTGGTAGATTCCACCTCGTTGAGGTATGGCTGCGGCAGTCCGCGAAACACCTGTTGGAATACCTCACTGGTGATCAACTGGCCCGGTGCGGGGAATTCAGTGGCCCGTCCGGTAATAGTAGCCTCTAGCAAGCGATCGCCCTTCATCAGGGTCACCTGGCGGTTAGGATTATCGGGATCCACTTTAATTTTCTGCACCAGATCCCCCTGGCCCGGCAGCTTCTGCTCTAGGTAGGCCCGTGTCAGGTTAAGGCCATTAAAAGCCCGGTCAGCAACCACAGGCGGAATACGTCGCCGGAGGGGCAGCACCTGTAGCGGGGCCGCCGGCAGCGAACCCAGCTTGGCCTGGTTGCCCTTAGCACGCACAAACCGAGCCTCGAACGTGATGGGCTCCTCTAGGTAGGCGCGGTTGGCCTCAAATCCCGGCGTCACGATATCGGGCGCTAGCGGGGCCGCTAAATCCACGAGGCGAGTCGTCGCCTGCCACTCACCTAGAAACCCATCGGGATAGATCAAATCTCCCTCGGCAGCGCTTACGGGCGGCTTGCTGGTCCAGTGGGGGAACTGCTGGAGGCGATCGCGGAGGGGAAACATTTCAGCCGCTTGCGCTGCCCTGCCGGCATGCCCGGGCGCCATACCACTACACAGCAGCCACAGGATGAGCAGCAGCCCCAGCCATAGCAAAGGATTGCGGGAGGTTAGCGCACGCATGGCATCAGGCAGAGCAGAATGGACTCGGCAGTAAGGACTTTAGTCTACTATTTTCTTGACCTTTGGTGCCCATATCCCTCTCTAGCGTAATGACAGCGCCGTCACTTCAAGGCATCGTAGGCATGGTGAGACAACCCTTGCTTCACAGGAGGCAGCGCTTCGGTGTCGGGTACCTCTGAAGGCGCTCAACTCAACGAGGGTATTGTTTCAGGTAAGGGGCTAACGCTAACCTGGAGGCTACTTTGGCACATCAAGATCACATTCGGCGGCTGAGAGATGGGGTTGAAGGCTGGAACAAATGGCGACAGGAGCACCCCGACGAAATTCCCGACCTCAGTAACGCTCAAATTCGCGGCAAGGACCTGCGGGGCGGTGACCTGAGTGGCGCTGATATGCACGGCAACAGCTTTGTGGGCAGCGACTTAAGCGAAGCAAATTTATCCGACGCGGATTTGACGAGGACCCGGTTCAACCTCAGCGACTTACGGGAGGCCTCCCTGCAGGACGCCAGCTTGATCGAGAGTAGCCTGCAGTCTGCCGAGCTAGACGACGCTGACTTGCGTAACGCGGAGCTGATTCGCGCCGATCTGAGCAACGCGGCGCTGATCAAAGTGGACCTGCGCGGCGCGAACCTAACGGGGGCCGACCTGCGTGGGGCGCGGCTGATTATGGCCGACCTGCGGGATGCAGTGCTCACCCGGGCCAACTGCGCCAAGGCTGACATGATTGAGTCCGATCTGCGCAATGCCGATTTGGGGGGCGCTAACTTGGCAAACGCCAATCTCAGCGGGGCGAACTTGGAGGGAGCTTCTCTGGAGCATGCCAACCTGGAGGGTACCGTGATGCCCGAAGGCTACGTCCGCGATGAGCCCGCAGATAATGAAGATCTACGGAAGATGCCTGCCCGCTCTCTAGGGGAGATTATCCAGCGCCGCGACGCAGAGCGCAGCTCTCTGGAGGAGCGACACCGCTGGTCCAGCAAATCAAAATACTGACCCTTAGCCGTCTGCTAGCTGGCCACCCCAGTTGTCCTGGGCCATGAAGGTCCGGTCTTTCGGCAGCGGAGCGACCGGTTGGCTGAGGTGAAAGCGCCCCGCTTCAATTTGATGTTTCAGGGCCAGGGCTACCTGCTGAGAATAGGCAAGGCTGGCCAACGGGGCGCTGCGGACGGGACGGCCCTCGATGCGAATCGTACCGGACTTAAGCTGCGCGTAGCTCACCAAACCAAAGGTGGGACGCACCCGGCGGGGAATGGAGAAATCCACCACTGGGGCGACGATGTCTTCATCCTGAACGGCGCAGCGGGCCACTACCTGTTCATCTAAAACAGGCAAGGCTACCCCGATCCCCAGCATCAGGGACGGGCCGTAGCCCCGCAGGTAGCATCCCCTCACCCACTGGGCCGACATTTGCTTGGCATCGCCAAGCAGTGCAACGGTGGCAGCCGGCCCGATGGGGGTGCGGTTAGGCAGACGGCGCTGAATAGGGAAATGCTGAGTCCCCTCCCAGGCAATATAGCCCTCTGCCCCTCCCAGCCAAATGCGGCTGCCAATGCCTAACACCTCTAGATCGGGGTCATTCCATAGGGGGGAGATAGCGCCGGGATTAGAGTATACGGCGTTGCCCATGCGAGGCTGTAGCGGCCCCAAATAGGTAGACAGGAGGCGATCGCCACCGTTGACCCCCACGATGAAGTTCTGGTAGAGGTTGCGGGGGTTAAACAGGTAAAACTGATTGATGGAGTCCCGG
>JBCCAG010000350.1:0-4713 GCA_039814955.1 Cyanobacteria bacterium P01_A01_bin.135 | reverse complement strand
GCGGTTGCGGTTAAACGCTCCAGTGCGGTAGTCCCACCAGCTAAAGTGGTCACCTTCCTGGGTGAATTTGCGAAAGGCGTCTTGAAGTCCCAGATCCATGACGGCTCTCAGGGCATCCCGCTCAGCAGGGGAGGCCATAATGTGGTTGGGCTTTTTGGGGGCGTAGATGTCGCGGTCTTCTAGGGCAATGTTGAAGTCGCCGCACACCAAAAGGCTGGGGTTCTGGGCGAGCAAAGCTTTCAGGTAATCCTGCAAGAGGGTAAGCCAGCGAAGCTTATACGCATACTTATCGCTACCGACGGAAGAGCCGTTGGGCACGTATAGATTCACGATGCGAACGCCATCCAGAACGCCGGTAATTACCCGCTTTTGCTCATCTAAGTCGTCCACGGATTTGGCATCCAGCACTCCCGCGAAGCCAGCGCTGACGTCAGTAAGGTCCGTACGGCTGATTAGGGCGACGCCGTTGTAGGATTTTTGGCCGCTGATGTAAGCCTGATAGCCGATGTCGGTGAAGGGCGATCGCGGGAAATCCTCATCCACAACCTTGGTTTCCTGCAGGCAGAGCACATCTAAGGGGTGATTTTGCAGCCAACCGGTGACCTGCTCTAAGCGAGAGCGGACAGAGTTGACGTTCCAAGTGGCGATTTGCATAGCTGACGGAGAGCGCAACATGAGTTGTGCAGTCTACCATAGCTGCCGGTGGGCTGAGGGGGGTTACCGAAGATGAGCGTTCGCGAGATCTGGTGATGGGGTGCTGCTGAAGGTCTGTTCTCGGCCAAACTTTTCAGCCGCAAGGCGCACATAGGCAGAGAGCCACTTAAACCGCTGGGCTGTTTCTAGGGGAATAGATACCTTACTGAAGCAGATCACTGTAAACATATCGCCGGTTGCCAGCAAACCTCCAAACCCCAGAACTGACTTAATCTTGTAGGGAATGACAAATTCAGTTTGAGCCGGAATGTATGGGCTTCCCAAGGCTTCAGGAATGTAGAAAACGTTGAAGCCCCGGCAGGGAGCATTGGTGAGCATTGACGGTGAAGCCTTGAGCACGAGATCTAGGTCTAATCCGAGCTGATGAATGAGCTGGGAAATCATTGGAATACCCTGCACAAACTCTTCACTGAGCAAGGGGATAGCCTGGTGCCCCTTAGAGCCTCGCCTGAAGTTCCATTCTGGGCGATCGCCGGCCGTGGCTAGCAGCGTCAAGCATTGGGTCGCTTGCGAAATCTCTTTGACGTCTAAAAGCGTTCGAGCAGCTTGCTGCAGCTCCTCACCAAGGAGTGCGTAGGGATGGGTCTTGAAGAACCGAACTAAGGCGAATGCACCTTCCTCAGCGCCAGCGCCTGCAAAGTTGTCGTAGAAGTATCTGACGATACCGTCTGCAGTTTCTTCAGCACTGCCTACTGCATCGCTCATGTTCCGCAGCGTCAGCGCGCTCCGAAAGACATCATCTTTTGTAAAGGTTTCTAGGTTGTGCATTTTAACTATTTCGGAGAATTAATAATAACTTCTAATAAGGAGAGCGCCGTAAGTAAACGTAGCTGTTAGGGAGAGCGCCCTCTGCTGGGGAGCGCTCCCCTTTCCTCTTAATTGTGGCTATATACCTAGTGTGAGGCCAAACGCTAAACTCATTCCTACGCTTAGTCAGCGTCACATTTTATTCTTTTACGAAACGGTAGGTTTCTTCTTGGGATAGCCCGCCTTCGGCGAATTAGATACTCATAAGAAAAGATACAGGCGAAGCTCCCGGTCAACTGGAAACTTCGCCTTTGAAAATATTCGTTTCTTGCGATTTACTGGCCGGGTCTAGAGACGACTTTAGCTATTCGTAGCTGCGCCCTGTACTTCATCGCTCAGCTTGATCAAGCATGGCTAGGGTTTCAGGCACCGAGAGGGATATCCTTGATGGCTCGTTGCTGTCTGCATCAGTTTTAAGCGCGGTGAGACTGCGGCGCAGCAGCGGCAGGGTTGCCGCCATAATCAACCCGGCGATCGCCACGCCAATCAACCCGTCAATCCGGTACCAGCCGGTTTGCCAAATCACCAGCGCTGCCACCAGCACCCCCACCGCGCTGGCTACATCTGCAAGCATGTGCAGCACCGCCCCCTGCAGGTTGAGGTCCTGGTGGCTGTGGGGATGCAGTAGAGTGACGTTGACGCCGTTGACGCATACCCCTGCCGCCGCCGTCAGCAGCATAGGGGTACTAAGAATCGCCTCTGGCGTGCCCAACAGGTGCTCTACCGATTCCCATGCCAGCCACCCGGCCACCCCCAGCAGCAGGGTACTATTGACCACCGCTGCCATGGGCTCCGCCCGCCGCCAGCCCCGCGCCGTCATCCAGGTTCCCCCTAGGGCAATGCCCAGGGCGATCGCATCGGAGAGCATATGCCCCGCCTCGATGCGCAGCGCTACGCTGTGGCTATACAGACCCGCGCCGAACTCCGCCAGGGCAAAGCCCATCAGGAGCACCAGCGCCACCAGCAGCGATCGCTGTTTGGAAGCCTGGCCGGGGCCATCTAAATGGTTGCAGCTGCAGTCATTGGGGTGGGTAGCCATAGGAGCCTGGTGACGAAATCCTAACTTCCGTAACGAAGCCTATCATAGCGCTGACAAGAGGCAATCGCCTGTGAAAGAGTGGGGTGTAGGAATTGCTTCATTGCAATGAGTGCCTGTCCGGTTGCCGACCGGACTTTTTTTTTGGCTATTTTTCGGGTATTTAAGTACTACCAGTCGCGCTCCTCTACGAAGCAGCTGACGATTTCCTCAAAGGCGGCAGGCGCTAAAATACGGAAGCCATTGGCCCCGCGCCATCGAATCTAGCAGGAACTGTACTATGGAACAGCCCATCCACGTCATCGGCGGTGGCCTTGCCGGCACCGAAGCCGCTTGGCAAATTGCCCAGGCGGGCGTTCCTGTAGTGCTGCATGAAATGCGCCCCCAGCGCCTCAGCCCCGCCCACCACAGCGAGCATTTAGCTGAGCTGGTGTGCAGCAACTCCTTCGGGGCTGCTTCTAGCGATCGCGCCTCGGGGCTGCTGCATGAAGAGCTGCGGCGGCTGGGCTCCATTGTGATTGGCAAAGCGGATGAGCATCGGGTACCAGCCGGGGGGGCGCTGGCGGTGGACCGGGGGGTGTTTAGCGCCGAGCTGACCCAGACCTTAGAGAGCCACCCCT
Organism: Cyanobacteria bacterium P01_A01_bin.135; assembly: GCA_039814955.1. Taxonomy (GTDB): domain Bacteria; phylum Cyanobacteriota; class Cyanobacteriia; order CAKZMO01; family CAKZMO01; genus JBCCAG01. Next base: position 1,536 of record JBCCAG010000350.1, on the reverse strand, counting down.
TAATCGAGCTGCGCCGGGATGAGGTGCACCGCATTCCGACAGAGGGTGTGGTAGTGCTCACCACCGGCCCTCTGACCACCGAATCCCTAGCGGAGGACCTGCAGCGGTTCACCGGCCAGGCCTACATGAGCTTCTTTGATGCCGCCAGCCCCATCGTCACTGGGGAGAGCATTAATCGAGATATTGCCTTTTTGGCCTCCCGCTACGACCGTGGAGAAGCGGCCTACCTCAACTGCCCCATGGACAAGGCCCAATACCTGGCGTTTTACCAGGCCCTGTGCGCGGCGGAGCAGGCGGAGCTGAAGGACTTTGAGCAGGAGACCGCCAAGTTCTTTGAGGGCTGCCTGCCCATTGAAGAGATGGCCCGCCGGGGGGAGGACACCATGCGCTACGGGCCGCTGAAGCCCGTGGGCCTGTTTGACGCCCGCCACGGTGATTTTCGCGCCCCGGAAAACCGGGAGAAGCGGCCCTACGCGGTGGTGCAATTGCGCCAAGAGGATAAAGGGGGCCAGCTGTGGAATATGGTGGGCTTTCAGACCAATCTGCGGTGGGGGGAACAAAAGCGGGTGTTTCGCCTGATTCCGGGGCTGGAGACCGCCGAGTTTGTGCGCATGGGGGTGATGCACCGCAATACCTTCATTAATTCGCCGCAGCTTTTAGCGGCCACCCTGCAGTTTCGCAGCCGGCCTACTCTGCTGGCGGCGGGGCAGCTAGTGGGCACCGAGGGCTACACGGCGGCGGCGGCTGGCGGCTGGCTGGCGGGCACCAATGCGGCGCGGGTAGCCTTGGGTCGGGAGCCCGTCACTCTGCCCGACACCACCATGATGGGAGCGCTGTTCGAGTTCATCAGCTCAGCGGAGCCCAAGCATTTCCAGCCCATGCCCCCCAACTTTGGCATTGTGCCCGGCCTGCCTCAACGGGTGCGCAAAAAGCAGGAGCGCTACGGCCAGTACCGCGATCGCGCTTTGGGTGACCTGGCGGGATGGGCGGTGCAGCAGGGGCTAGTGGGGGCTGCGCAAGCCGCGATGGCGGGCTAAGGTTTACTTGGCTGCGGCGGGCACCCAGGGCGTTGGCTTTAGGGTCTTCTTCAAATACAGAGGATGGGAGGGCTGCCCCTGCTTGGTTACCTTGAGGCACAGCAGCGGGCGATCGCTCTTTAACAGCTGCGCTCTCACAGCCCGGTCTCGCCCTAATAGCCGCCCTTCGTTGCCCCAGGCCAGCAGGCAGGCGTCGCTCTGCGCTAGCAGCCGCCAAATCCAGGCGTCGGTCTGCGGACCTACGGGGTCTTGGGCCTGCCGCAGCGCTTTGGGGTAGGGCGATCGCAGGGCAAACAGGTTGGTGACGGTGACGCTGCCGTAGCCCCAAGATTGGGCAAAGCCGATGCAGCGGCGAATGGTGGGGTCGTTGTGGGTGGCGTCTGCGGTGGAGGGGTTGAGGCCGATGATCAGCAGCTTGGGCAAGGCCATATCCCAGGTCCGCCACAGGCTGTAGCGGTAGCGATCGCAGGGGGAGAACAGGGCACCGGACTGGGGTAGG
>JBCCAG010000142.1:0-7281 GCA_039814955.1 Cyanobacteria bacterium P01_A01_bin.135 | reverse complement strand
GTTCGACCACCAGATTACCTACCCTGCCTGGGAGCCGCCAGCGGATAAGCTCCAGCATTGGGTCAAAGACTTGGGCATTGGCGGGGTAATTCTGCTGGGTGGGTCCGCCGCCGAGGTGCAGCAGCGCTGCGCCCAGCTCCAAAGCTGGGCTGAGGTGCCCCTGTTCTTAGCTGCCGACATTGAAGAGGGGGTAGGGCAGCGATTCGCGGGAGCCACCTGGTTCCCGCCGCCGATGGCGCTAGGGGCGATCGCCCACGAAGATCTCCAGCCGGCCAAGACCTACGCCCGCACCATGGGAGCCATCACCGCCCAGGAGGCCCTGGCCCTAGGGCTGAACTGGGTGCTGGGCCCGGTGGTGGATGTGAACAACAACCCGGCTAACCCGGTGATCAACGTGCGGGCTTTGGGGGATGACCCCGCTACCGTTGAGGCCCTGGCCGTCGCCTTTATTGAAGGAGCCCAGCAACACCCGGTGCTCACCGCCGCCAAGCACTTCCCTGGCCATGGCGATACTGCCGTAGACTCCCACCTAGAGCTGCCCGTCATCCACCACAGCCGCGATCGCCTAGAGGCCATTGAATTGCCCCCCTTTGAAGCGGCCATCAACGCCGGGGTAGACAGCGTCATGAGCGCCCACCTGCTGGTGCCGGACCTAGACCCGGTGCGCCCCGCCACCCTGTCCCCCAAAGTGCTCACTAGCCTGCTGCGCCAAGACCTGGGGTTTGACGGCATTATCGTCACCGATGCCCTAGTCATGGGGGCGATCGCGAACCAGTACGGCACGGGGGAAGCGGCGGTGATGGCAGTGGAAGCGGGGGCCGATGTGCTGATGATGCCTTCAGACCCGGTGGAGGCGGTGGAGGCGGTGTGCGGGGCAGTGGAATCGGGGCGGTTGTCTGAGGCGCAAATTCACCAGTCCCTCGCGCGGATTTGGCGAGCTAAAGCGCAGCTGAAGTCGCCCACCAATTTACCTCTGTGGCAGCAGCTTTCTCAACCCCAGGCAACCGCCACGGTGGAAGCTATTTTGCAGCAATCATTGGAGGTACAGGGCGGCCCCATCTCTCCGCCCAACTCCGCTGCCGGTCACGAGGGCCACAACGTTGTCCTGATTGACGATTGCCTAGACTGCGACTTCTTAACCCGGCAGGCCCCGGCCATCACCCTGCCGGCCCAGCAAGGCTATTCCATCCTGCACCTCCTCGACGCCAGCAGCACCCTGCCTCAGCTGCCGCTAGATGCCCCTGTACTGCTGCAAATCTTCGTGCGGGGCAACCCATTTCGCGGCAGCGCCGAGCTATTAGACCAGCGGTGGCGCAAGCTCATGGAGCAGGCCCAAATTCAAGGTGTGGTGATCTACGGCAGTCCCTACAGCTGGCAGCAGGTGCGCCAAACCTTGGGGGATGTCTCCGGCGTGTTTACCTATGGGCAGATGCCTGCAGCTCAGGCGATCGCGCTTGGGGCATTGTTCAAACCATAAGCTGCCGCGAGGGGGCTATGCTTATTTACCTGCAGCCTGTCACTCGCACTATCTAGCCGGAAACCACAGCATAAATTCTGTCCCTTTTCCAACCGTAGACTCAACGCGAATCCTGCCGCCGTGGTCCTCTTCAATGATTTGCTTCACGATCGCCAGCCCCAAGCCCGTACCCCGATTAACGTCTTTTGTCGTATAAAGTGGGTCAAAAATTCGTTTCTTGACATCATCGGGCATACCTACCCCGTTGTCTTTGATGCCAATGGAAACTTGATGATCCGCGCAGGCTGTTTTAAGGGTAATCTGATTGGGACAAGCCTGAACCTCGCTGTATGATTTTCCCCTGTTGCTGTCTTCAACGGCATCGATGGCATTGACCAGTAGATTCATCAGCACCTGATTGAGCCCGTCCGAGAAGCAATACACTTCTGGCAAATCTCCGTAATGCTTGATGACTTCAATTTTTGGGCGATTGTGATTGGCTTTTAGCCGGTGGCTTAAGATCAGCAGGGTACTTTCCAGACCCTCGTGCAGGTTAACGAGGGTCTTATTGCGATCCATTCGGGAAAAGCTTCGCAAACTTCTGCTGATATCCAAGATGCGATCGCAGGCGTTTTCCATAGATGCCATCATCTTGGGAACATCCTCTAGCAAGAAGTCGAGATCAATTTTATTGGCGAATTTCTTTTGCTCCTCAACCGAGGCTTGACTTTGAAAGAGGATTGCAAAAGTAAAGATGTCAGCCAAATTACGCTTCAGCTCAGCAATATTACCGCTGACGCAGCTCACTGGATTATTGATTTCGTGGGCAACCCCAGCAACTAGGTTGCCGAGGGCCGACATTTTTTCTTGCTTGATCAGCTGGAGCTGAGACTTTTCTAGCTTGCTGAGCAATTCTTCTAGCTCACAGGTGCGCTCCTGGACCCGCTTTTCTAAGGTTTGATTGCTCTGCCTGAGCTGAATGTGGGTATTGACCCGCGCTAGGAGCTCCACCTCGCGAAAGGGCTTAGCGACATAGTCCACCGCCCCCAGGGCGAACCCTCTAGAAATGCTGCTGGTATCAGACAGGGCGGTGATGAAGATAACGGGTATGTCCGCCGTTTCGGGATTGGCTTTGAGCTGCTGACAGACCTGAAAGCCATCCATCCCCTGCATTTTGACGTCGAGCAAAATTAAATCAGCCCGATGCACCTCCAAACGCTTGAGCGCCCGGTAGCCGCTCGTTGCCGTGGCCACCTTGTAGCCCTCTGAGGAAAGCGCCCCGACAATCACTTCCAGATTCGCCGCGACATCATCCACTGCGAGGATTTTAGCCTTCTCGGTCATGGGTTACCTCCTCGGCGAGATACCTTTGGAGCAGCGCCTCAATTTCCTCCGCTTCAAACTGCCGGCTGAGGGACAAAATCGGCTCGGCAAAGGGGCGATACGCCTGCTCCGATTCAGTCAGCGCCGTCACTTGGTCTCTGAGAGTTGCCATATCTGCCTCTTGGGCCGACTTCAGCAGGGTCTCTAAGTCAGCGCGGGGGGGAATAACGCTCACAGGGTGCTGCGTAGATTGCCGCTCGGATAGCGCGCTGGTGTAGAGAACTCCAGCCGCAGCGGCTTGTGGCTCAGCATACTGCCAACTCAGGTGGAGATGATGCTCCATTGCATCGAATAATGCACTAGCCGCCACGGGCTTGGCGAGGAAGCCATCGCCGCCGCTATTTAAGGCCAGGCGCTGATCCGCTTGCGCAACGGCGGAAGACACAATCATGGGAGTATGCTGCAGCGCGTCTGACCCGCGAACCTGCTGCAAAAATTCGAATCCGTCCATTACAGGCATCGCTAAATCGGTAATCACCAGGTCGGGCCGATGGGTCTGAAGCTGTACTAGCCCCTCCCGTCCGTCTTCCGCCTCAATGACGGTGAATCCGAGGGGCTGTAATAAATTTTTGACGACGGCCCGGTTCTCCCAGCGGTCATCGATTACCAGAATTTGCCGGCGATCGCCCTGGTAGCCAACGATGGGGCGATATCCCTGCCGGTCCTGCCTGTCCTGCCAGTTTACCGCTAGCGGGAATTCGGCAGAGAAGAAAAACCTGCTGCCCTGCCCTAGCTCGCTTTCCATCTGAATAGTGCTTCCCATCAGCCGCACAATACGCTGGCTGATGGCCAGGCCTAGCCCCGTCCCTTCCGACTGCTTGTGGGGATCGCCTATCTGCTCAAACGCCTTGAACAGCCGCGCCCGGTCTTCTTCCGCAATGCCGCTCCCGGTGTCGATCACCCCAAACAGCAGGGAGGCGCGCTGGTCAGAGAGCGTTAAAACGTCGACCCGCAGCGTTACCGCACCTTGGCTGGTAAATTTGATGGCGTTACTCAGCAGGTTGATGAGCACCTGCCGCAGCCGCTTCTCATCCGCTTCAATGCCCCTGGGCAGGCGATCGCTTGGCTGATAGATAAACGCAATTCCCTTTTGCTCCGCCTTAACTTTGCACATCTCCACGACGCTATGGAGAAAAAGCGGCAGATAGAGCGGCGCAGGCAGCAGCTCTAGCTTGCGGGCCTCGATTTTCGACAAATCGAGTACATCGTTGATCATCGTCAGCAGGTGAAACCCGCACTGGTAGATGGTGGCAACTCCCTGGCGCTCTTTTTCCGTTAGGGTTGGAGAACGCTCCAAAATCTGGGCGTAGCCTAAAATTCCATTCAGCGGCGTTCGCAGCTCGTGACTCATATTGGCCAAGAAGTCGCTCTTAGCCTGATTGGCGCTATCGGCAGCTTCTTTAGCCTGCCGCAGTTCGGCGGTGCGCTCTGCCACACGCTCTTCCAGGGCCATAAACGCTGTCTTGAGCTTCGATGCCATCTGATTGAACGATTGCCCCAGCCGCTCTAGCTCCCTGATCCCGGTGACCGCTACGGGCTGATCAAGGCTGTCGGTGGCGATCGCCTCACTGGCCTGCTGCAGCCGGAGGATAGGCCGGGTAATCCAGCGGGAGGTATAGATGCCTAAGAGCGTGGCCATCACTAGCGCCGCAATGCACAGCAGCATCGTCAGGCGCGTATTTTTGTTGATCTCGGCCATGAAGTCCGATTCCGGCACGGCTACAACAATCAGCCAGTCAAGACCCAGCTCATTTCCCCAGGGCGTCACCTGGACAAATTGCTGCTGACCTCTAAAGCGGACGGTGCAATCGTAGCTATCGCTAATGGTGTCAAATTCGCCGGCCTGCTGACGAATTTGACTGGAAACAGTTTGAATTAGCGGGTCTGGAACGGTGGATACCGTGAACCGATTCACGACATCATCTTGCTGCTCAAGAATGGAAGGCTCCCCTGAGCTAGCAATCAGCTGTCCATTGGGTTCTAAGATAAAAACATAACCAAACTCACTAATCTGCAGGCTGCGAAGGAAATCACTGATATGGCCCAGCTGCATGTCAACAACGAGAACCGACTGCAGCGTTCCTTGGGCACCCCGAAGGGGGTACCGGGCCGGGGCAACCACGTAGTCCAAGTAGTGACCGATATTGGTATTGTCTTCTTCTGCCTGGAGGGCGCTACCTGTCTCTGAAACTTCTAGATTTTCTGCAACGAAGGTGTAGATATCGGCCCAGAAGAGCTCTGTCGCCTGGAGCGCTGTGGCATACCAGTCAGCCTGAAGCGGATCGTAGTCGTAGCGCTGAATCAGACTGCCTCGATTACCAGCGGCGTCGCTGGTATAGTCAGACGCCTTCCCGGCCCCAGCCAGATTCTCATACAGCAGAATATCTCTGCCATTGATCCAGCGGCCGGCCCCACCCTGGGTCCCATTTGGGAGCGTGTAGCCGATGTAGCTAATGCTGTCAAAAGCCTTGGACTGTCGCCAGAAATAGCGCTCGCTGGCCTGAGCGTCGTTTAGGTCAAGCTGCCCAGTGGCGATCGCTTCAGCAGTGACTTCCACCAGCTGCTGGGGTAGGGATAGGTAGCTGCTGAGCTGATCATCTACTCGCTGGGTGACTGTATCAATCAGTTGATTTGCTAAATTATTGACGGCCTGCTGACCATTGCGAAACGAGAGGTAGCCAACCAAGCCCACGGCAGCAAAAATCTGTCCCACAAACGGCAGGATCAGCACCAATCGCATGGGCAATCCCCTTTTGGGGCGCAGCGGAAACTGACCGGCGTTGTTTTGAGACATACCAGCGCTAATGGGGCCTCTCAGAACATCACCAAGCTAGCACAGTGGTTCCAAAACGCTTGTCGTGGCTGGTCACAAGTTAAAACCGCTGCGGGTCGGACCCCGATGGTGGGATACCCCCCTGACAGCACCGCTTATTTATGGCCTTCTAGTTGATTAGCTCATGCATTGCGAGACCAGAAATGTTACGAACTGTTACTACGATTACTGACAGTGGCCCCGGTTCCCTACGCCGGGCGATCGCCCAAGCCCGCCCTGGAGATACCATTACCTTTGCCCGCGGGTTGGCGGGTCGCACCATTACTCTCAACCGCTCCATCAACATCGCTGCCGGGCAGCGGCTCACCATTGACGGCAGCGCGGCCCCCGGCCTCACCCTCAGCGGTAACGGGCGGCACCGCATTTTCCAAGTAAATTCCAATCAGGCCGCTCCCACCAACCTGGTGCTCAAACGTCTCGCCCTTGCCAACGGCTACACTGCCGAGCGCGGCGGGGCCGTGCATGTTGCTCACCGGGGAGCGCTGACGGTGGCTGGTGTCACCTTTCGGGGGAACGTTGCCGACCAGGGGGGCGGCGCAATCTTTACTGAGTTTGAGGGGCGGCTAAGGGTATCAGGCAGTCGGTTTGAGGGCAACCGGGCAACCGCTGGCAACAACGAGCGCGGAGCAGGGGCGATCGCCTACTGGGGCCCCAACCCACTGCAGGTGCGCAACAGCACCTTCATCCGTAATGCGGGCATCAACGGTGGGGCCATCAACAGCCTCAACGCCCCCCTCACCATTGAAAACTCCCGCTTTTTGGGCAACCGCACCGTAGCCGCCCGCTTCGATGGGGGCAAGCCCCGCCCCTTTCTGCGGGGCTACGGGGGCGCTATTTACGCTGACCGGGCCAGCAGCATCAGCAATGCCACCTCCGGTGCAATCACCATCACCGGCAGTACCTTTCGGGGCAATGTGGGCCGGGGAGAAGGGGGCGCGGCTTACCTGTACACCGGCTCCCAGGATAGGGTTTCGGTGGCAGGCAGCTATTTTCGGAATAACCGTGTGGTCAGGTTACCCGGCGGCAACGACGGCAACGGCGGGGCGATTGTGCAACTCAGCGACGGGCTGAACCGGGGCTTCACCGTCAACAATACGCAGTTTATCGACAATAGCGCCACCAACCAGGGGGGCGGCATCTGGACCATGGATGCCCCCACAACGATTAACCGCAGCACCTTTGCTGGCAACCGTACCACTGGGCAAACCGGCAGCAGTATTGGCGGCGGAATGGCGATCTACAGCCCCACCACCATCACCGGCAGCATCTTTGCCAACAACCGAGCCGGCTGGGTGGGCGGTGCCCTGAGTGCCTCTCGGGACGACCGGGTAGCCGTGGGCAATTCCATTTTTGATAACAACACGGCGGACAATGGCCCCAACGACTGGAACATTCAGCAACACACCAACCGGGAGCTCATAGACCTGGGCAACAATTTCCAGTTCCCGCCCAAGCGCACCAATAACTTTAACGACTACAACGTCACGGCCACCATTCGCACCGACCTTGACCCACGGCTGGTGCAGCGCCCCAACGGCACGTTTATCATTGGCAACCCAAGAGTTTCCCTAAGGCCCCCTGCCGCCGCAAAGCTCGCGCAGCCAGAGGC
>JBCCAG010000401.1:0-4389 GCA_039814955.1 Cyanobacteria bacterium P01_A01_bin.135 | reverse complement strand
TGGGTACACCTCGTGCAGGCAGGTGACCGCCAGTAGACAGGGAATCGCCGGGTACTGTTTCCGCAGCCCGGCCACAATCTGACGCAGGGTTTCCGTGGCAAAGTCGGTGACCTTGACCGTCAACACAAAGATGCGGGCTCGCTGGGTGGGCTGCTGCAGATCCTCCCCTAGCTCGGCCACCACCGCCTCAGCTTGTTGATCGATGTCCCCCAGCCCCACGGTATCTGTGAACACTAGCAGCGGCAGATCTTCTGAGGGGTAGGGGTAGCGCTGGCTGTGCTGGGTGTGGGGGCGGAACCCCTGACCTACAATATCGGCGGAAACCCCGGTAATGCCACGAACGATAGAGCTTTTGCCGGCCTGGGGCTTGCCAATCAGCAGCACCTCGGTAGTAGGGAGCTGCGATCGCACCGACGCCAGGATTTCAGAGACTTTGGCGTCGCTGACCCTGAACCAATTGAGGGCCGCTGAGGTGAGGCGACTGAAGGGAGACCGGGGCACGGTAGTGGATTCCTTGAGCTTATCGGCTTCTTAATTGTGGCGCGATATAACAGTGCTAAACCCTGTTCCTATGAAACCCCACCTTACGTGAGCTGTACAAGTAGGACTATAGATAAACGACGCTGTCAGGAGGTTTGCCCCCCGCCGGGGGACAAACCCCAATATCGTTTACTTGTGGTCAGCCACTTATGACTTGAGGACGAATAAAGACGGGCGCTAGTGGTTTAGCATATCCATGCGCATCTTTTACAGGCCTATTCGCCTTCGGACCCGATCGCTTCCCTGCTGTTCCCATCGTTTGCTTAGGAGACCTCGTTTAATGCCACCCACAAGGCTTTCATCTTCAGCCGCCTTTGCGCTGCTGCTGTTGCTGACCCCAGCGACGACTGCCCTGCGACCCCAGTCCACCGTCGCCCAAGCCACTGCTTCCCAGGAGTTTGATCTACCTGAATCGGTCACCAGCGGCACCGTCGTTCGCATTGATGGCTCCGACAGCATGCGGCGGATCAACGAGCTCTTGCAGCAGGGCTTTGAGGAGGATTACGCCGGCACCGACGTGCAGACTGCCTACTCGGGTACAGAAGCAGCGCTAGAAGCCCTGGCGGCAGGTGATATTGACCTGGCAGCTATTGGTCGCCCGCTCACTGAGGAGGAAAAGTCCCAAGGCTTAGTGGAGGTGCCCATCGAGCGCCACAAAATTGCCCTGATCGTCTCCCCTGATAGCCCCTTTACGGGGAGCGTCACCACGAGCGAATTTGGGCAGATTTTTCGTGGCGAAATCACTAACTGGTCTGAGGTAGGCGGCGAATCCGGCCCTATTCGTTTTGTAGATCGCCCCGAGGACAGCGACACTCGCCAAGCCTTTCGGGGGTACCCCATCTTTCAGGCAGCGCCGTTTGAAACGGGTGAGACGGCGGAGGCCGTTGCAGAAGACAGCAGCCGGCAGGTGATTGACAACCTGGGAGAGAACGGCATTGGCTATGCGATCGCCGACCAGGTGCTGGATGACCCTGACGTGCGGATTCTGGCCATGCACAACACCATGCCAGATGACCCGCGCTACCCCTTCTCTCAGCCCTTGGCCTATGTCTACCAGGGCGATCGCCCCAGCCCAGCCGTGGAGGCCTTTTTGGGCTACGCGACTGCTTCTGAGAATGAGGCGGCGCTAGAGGCGGCTAGGGCTCAGGCCGCGCTGGCCTCAGTAGATGGCCCTGATACGGGCGCTGGGGCCGATGGGGCCGGGGTGAGCGGTACTAACGCGGATGGTGCTGATGCAGACGGCGCGGATGCAGACGGCGCTATTGACGACGCTGCACCCGGTACGGCAGGCGCAATAGACGGCGACGATGGTGCAGTCGCAACCGGGCCAGATGGTAGCGCTGACGGAGTTGATGGGGCTGCTGTCCCCCTTGAGACAGATGAAGCCGACGTGGATGAGGCAGGCCCCTGGCCCTGGTGGTGGCTGCTGCTGCTGTTGCTGCTGCCCCTGTTGCTATTCTTGCTGCTGCGCCGCAGGGGCACCCCCGACGAAGCGCCTATTGACGCGGATGATGCCGCACCCGTTCCCCTGGCGGCGACGGGCGCAGTCGACGACCCCGCTGCAGTTCCTCCGGTAGCGGCCGGTGGAGCCGATGAGGCGCCCGCTGCCGTTTCTCCAGCGGCGGCTAATGCAGCAGCCGATCTGGTGACCTCACCTGCCGTTGACCCAGCCATTGGCATGGTCCCTGCCCCTGCCGCGATTCCCCCCGCCGCTGCAGTTCCCCCTGCTGCACCTGAGCCACCTGTTGCTCCGGCCGCCGCCGCCCCAGCCACAGACCTTCCTAAAGGAACGGTAGTCTTACCCATGATTCCTTTGGTGCCGCTGAGCAACGATATTGGCAGCCGGGTGGTGATGACGTCCCCCACGCCCCAGACCCTGCGGGCCCAGTGGGACATCGCCGATACTGACAGGCGACTCAACGCCGGGTCGCAAATGGCCCTGCGGCTCCACGACATCACGGACCTTCCCGCTAACAGTAAGCCCCATCGTACCTGGCAGTTCCCCTGCCTGGAGAGCGATCCGGCCTTGGAGGTGGAAGTGCCAGACCCCAACGCCACCTATGAGGGGGAAATTGGCTATCTTACCTCCGCCAACCGCTGGCTGGGTGTCGCGCGATCGCTCCCCATTGCCACTGCTGGAGCCCTGGGGACGGCGGGCCTTGCGGCAGCGGGGTTGGCTGCTGCTGGTCTGGGTACGGCGGCAGACAGTGAAGCAGGTTTAGAGGAGGCTCAGGCGGGTAGTGCCCCGCCGCTAGCCAGCGCGCCAGCCAGCCAACTGTCTCTCTCCCCCCAGCTCTCCAATACCGTGCAGGCCGATTGGACCCTGTCCTCGCAGGACGCCGCTAGCCTCAGCGCCCGCCCTAGTCCTCTACTGCTGCGCCTTTACGATACCACCGGCCTAGACATCGGCAGTGGCACCGGGCCTCTGGTAGGACAGTTCCACTGTGAACCTGACAGCACCTCGCTGCAGGTACCCGTCAACGAGAGCGATCGCGACTATGTCGGCGAGCTGGGCTACCTGGGCCTAGATGACCAGTGGGTGCCCCTGGCCCGCTCTGAAAAAGTTCGCCTCGTGGGACCCACCACGGACGGCATTGCGGGGACGGTAACCGGCGTCGCCACCCCAGCTCCCAGCGTAGCGGAAGCGGCGGCGGTGGCAGCGGCAGCGTCAGTTGTGGGTGCAGTGGCTGCGGAAGCCGTGCCCGCCCCCCAACCTGAGAGCAAGGTTACCCTAGAGGCCAGTGAACCCAAGATCGCCATCGCCCGGTGGACCCTGTCCGAGCCAGACCGTCTCAAGCTGCAGGCCAGCACCCGCACCCCCGAGCTGCGTATCCACGATGTGACGGGTATCGACCTAGAGCACCAGTCCGCATTGGCAACCCAGAGCTATGTACTGACCCCAGAGGGAACCAGCCAAATCGTTCCTGTGCCGACGGGCGATCGCGACTACCTGGCGGAGCTAGGCTATTTTGACACCAACAGCGGTTGGACAACGCTGGCCCGCTCTGCCCATGTCTATATTCCCGGTGACGATTCAGCGGCAGCTGCGCCAACGCCCCTGAGTCTGGGAGGTGGCATGGATGAATCCAGCCAGATTGACCTGGGCCTGACGGCGGGGCCAGGAGCGCTAGCGCAGTGGACCCTGTCTGCAGCGGACCGCCTCAAATTAAAGGCCAGCGCCCCTGAGCTGCGGGTCCACGATGTCACTGGCATCGACTTTGACCACCAGCCGTCTCTGGGCACCCAAAGCTACCTCTTGGCTCCCGAGGCCACCAGCCAAACCGTTACCGTGCCGGTGGGCGATCGCGACTACCTGGCGGAGCTGGGGTACCTCGACGCCGATAGCGGCTGGACGACTTTAGCCCGCTCGTCTCACATCTACATCCCCAGCAGCAGCGCGGCGGTGCAGGCCCCCGGTACGGTGGATACGGATAGCGAGGCGACCCAAACCCCGCCCGATGAAGGCATTGCCGAGATGGCGATCGCCGTGGGGCTAGGGGCGGTTGCCCCTAGCGCTACCTCCCTGGATGACGGCGCGGCGCGCTACGCCGCCATGGCCGCGCCGGGGATCAGTCAAATTATCTTGGTACCCGGCAGCGGCGAGTATGCTTACGCCTATTGGGAGGTGGCCCCAGAACAGCATGACCAGATTCAAGCGGAAGGCGGCCAGCAGTTTAAGCTGCGGGTCCATGACGCTACGGGGCTAGACATCGACTATCAGCCGCCCCACAGCAGCCAGGAATTTGACTGCCAGCCGACGGAGCGCGATCGCCATGTTCCTATCCCGGTGGGCGATCGCGACTACATCGCTGAGGTGGGCTACACCACCGAGGCGGGGGACTGGAAGCG
>JBCCAG010000262.1:0-5424 GCA_039814955.1 Cyanobacteria bacterium P01_A01_bin.135 | reverse complement strand
GGCTGGCTGGGGGGGGCCACTTGTTGCCGGCCGGGTATTTGGCACCTGGGGGGGGGTGCCCATTTGTTCTTGTTGTGGTTTTTCGATTGATTTTTTTTATCAACCGGCGTGTTGGGGGGCCGCCCCCCACGCCCTCGGCTGGGGGACAAGTTACCTCCCCCAGGCCCCCTGCAAAAGACGCTATCTGCGAGAACCTAAAGCTTAGTTGCGGCAGTAGGATCGGTTGGAGCGCCAGCGTAGCCCACCGTAGCAGTATACTCAATCAACCGTCTAACTTCTTCTTAAGCAGCTGATTCGTCAACTTCGGGTCCGCTTTGCCGCGAGACTTCTTCATCACCTGCCCCACAAAGAAGCCCAGCAGCTTGGTCTTGCCACCGCGATACTTCTCCAGCTCGCCCGGGTGAGCAGCAATCACCTCATCAATCAGCGGCTCAATGGCGCTGGGGTCAGAGACCTGGGCTAGCCCCTTCTTATCCACCAGCGCTTCGGGCGAACCGCCCTGCTCCAGCAGCTCCGGTAAGATGTCCTTACCGATTTTGTTGCTGATGGTGTTCTTCTCAATCAGGCTTACTAGCTCCGCCAGATTCTCCGGCGTCAGCGCCAGCTCATCAATGGTCTGCTTAGACTTGTTGAGGTGAGCGCCAATGTCTTGGGTCACCCAATTGGCCACTAGCTTCGGGCTGCCCCCCGCCGCCACCGCTGCCTCAAAGTACGCCGCTACCGCCGCATCGTCGGTCAATACCCGCGCGTCGTAGGGGGAGAGATCCAGATCGCTCTCATAGCGCTGCCGCTTTTCGGCCGGTAGCTCCGGCAGCTCCGATTTCCACTGCTCCCGCTGCTCGTCGGATACCTCAATGGGTCCCAGATCCGGCTCGGGGAAGTAGCGGTAGTCGCTCGCCCCTTCCTTAGTGCGCATGGTAAAGGTCTGCTGGGAGGACTCATCCCACAGCCTTGTCTCCTGCACAATCTCCTCACCGGCCTCCACCGCCGCAATCTGCCGCTCAATCTCAAAGTCGATGGCGCGGGCGATCGCGTTGAAGGAGTTCATGTTCTTGATCTCCACCTTGGTGCCAAACTTCTCTTGGCCCACAGGGCGCACGGATATATTCACGTCGCAGCGCAGGGAGCCCTCCTGCATGTTGCCGTCGCTAACCCCGAGGTAGCGGACAATGCGGCGCAGCTCTTGGGCGTATTCGGCGGCCTCTTCCCCAGAGCGCAGGTCCGGCTCGGAGACGATCTCCACCAGGGGCACCCCGGCCCGGTTGTAATCTACGAGGGAAAAGGTAGAACCCGCCAGGCGATCGCTGCCGCCGTGCACCAGCTTGCCGGCGTCTTCTTCCATGTGTAGCCGGGTGACGCCAATGCGCTTACGCTTTGGCTTGCCATCTTCGCCGGTCAGCTCAATTTCTAGCCAGCCGTGCTCGGCAATGGGCAGGTCGTACTGGGAGATTTGGTAGTTCTTGGGCAGGTCGGGGTAAAAGTACTGCTTGCGGTCGAACTTGCTGTAGGGGGCAATCTGACAGTTGAGCGCTAAGCCTGCTTTGACGGCGTACTCCAATACCTTTTGGTTCAGCACCGGCAGCACGCCCGGTAGCCCCATGCAAATGGGGTCGATATTGGTGTTGGGGTCTGCCTCAAAGGCAGTGGAGCTGTTGGAGAAGATCTTGGTCTCTGTGCTGAGCTGACAGTGGGTCTCTAGACCAATAATGGCTTCGTACTCTGTTTTGCTAGGAGCAGCAGTTGTCATATATCACCTGAACCGACGGCAGCAGGCCTATATTATAGCGGTTTGGAATGGTCTCCAAGACTGTGGCCGACACCCGCAAGGACTGCAGTGCTGGGTCAAGTTATCGCCACCATTACGAGTCGCGTTCCCCCATACGGCACCTTGAGACTGGTGCATAATCCCAATATCCGAAGCAGGCACGGACGGCGGTGTAGAAAGCTCTATAGCATCTACAGAGCGAAGGGAGCCAATGGCGCAAACTCACCGGACGCTGCTAGAGAGATACCGGGCCCAAACTACAGCAGGGCTATGGCATACGCTGCCGGATGATGGCTATATTTACGGCCATCTGACTTGGCATATGGAGCAAGCCGGACAGCCCCAGATGGTCCATGAGCTGCTGCAGGAGGTAACGGCGGCGGGGCGAAACGGCTGGTACATACGCTGCGCCGAGCTAGGTAAGCTGGCTACATTCGTGGGCGACGTAGACCGAGGGTGGCGGCTAGCAGTCGAGGCTTTCGAGCAGAATCCTGCAAAATCGCTGTGCTTACTGTGGCAGTATGCGCTAATCAAAACGTCGCTCAACAGCATGGCGATCGCTGCCCCACCCGCGCTGGTGGCAGCTTTGATAGATCAAGGCGTTTGGCCACTGTCTCAGGGCCTTACCTATGTGCAACAGACGCCCTATCCGCTGCAGCAGGCGAGTCGTATCGATGCTGTAGCAGCCCATATCCCAGAGGAGCGACTGCCTGAGGTTGAGGCAATTGTGGCCCAAATTGGCACCGTCAAGGGCCGCGCCTTCGCCCTAGCGTTCCTCGCGGCTCATCACATCAGTCTACTTCCCCAGGCGCTTGCGGTAATTCAGCAAATCACCGACGAGGCCGATCGCGATGAGGCGCTGAGCGTGATGATATCAGCCTTGTCTCAGCTGTTGTCCCAACCGCTTCAAGACCCTGACCGCCCCATGGTGTTGAACGCGATCGCTGCCCACTTGCCAGACCTATGGCCCGGACTGCTTCAGGTTAATTTTCTAATTCGAGATGGATACGCGATGCCGAGTACCCTAGCGGCGATCGCCGCCTACCTGCCCGAGGTACTCCCCCAGACCCTAGACCTCACCCAGCAAACCCAAGGCAAATTCGACCGCATTGATGCGCTGCGGGATTTGGCCCCGCACTTACCAGAGGCGCTGTGGCCAGCGGCCCTGGATATCGTGCGGCAGTTTGAAGACGAAAATGGCCGCATGATGGCGATTAGGGCGATCGCTGCTCACTTGCCTGAGACACATAAGCCTGCCGTCCTGGACCTCATCCAGCAGGTTCCGGACCGATTAGAGCATGCTTGGGCGCTGAGCGATATTGAAACGCATCTGTCCGAGCGGCTGCTTGAGCTCCCGGACATGATTCAGTACAGTCAAGACGAGTTCTACAACTCCGCTGTCCTGCAGCTTGCGGCAGCAGAGGCAACAGAGTCGCTCTTGGCCCAAGTCCTGGCGCAGACCCAGCAGTTTGAAGAGGAGGATCACCGCGCCAGAATTCTAAGCGATTTAGCGCCCTACTGGCCGGAACCGCTCTTAGCTGAGGTTCTAGGCCAAATCCAGCAGTTCCAAGACGGCTATTACAGCATCAAGGTACTGACTGCTCTGATCCCCCATTTGCCGGAGGTGCTCCTAGGTCAGGTCATGGGCCTTATCCACCAGCTTGACGATGAGTCTGCCCAGGTCGAGGCTATGGGCGCTCTGGTAGCGCGTCTGCCAGAGCCAATGTTGCCCCAGATCTTTGAGATAATTCAGCAGCTTGACCCTTGCTACTGCCCTGGTGTAATTCAGGCGATCGCGCCGCACCTACCAGAAAGGCTACTGCCTGAGGCCCTTGAGATAACCCAACAGCTCCAGGCCGAACCGCCGCGCTCTCGAGCCTTGAGCAGTTTGGCACCGCGCTTATCCGAATCGCTATTAGCTCAGGCGTTGACGATTGCGCAGCAGTTTTCCTCTAGTTCCTATCGAACTCGCGCCGTGAGCAACCTGGCTCCCTATTTATCTGCGCCGCTGCTCAGCCAGGCCCTGGCGATTACAGGACAAATTCAAGACGAAGCCGCCCAGGCCGAGGCCTTTTGCGCCATCGCAGCAGATTTACCCGAGCTGCTGCCTGAGGCCCTCGACCGCCTCCAACAAGTTGAGGAGTGCGACCGCTGCCAATATCTAGGCGCGATCGCCCCCCATCTCCCCGCAGAGCTGTGGCCCAAAGCCTTTGAAATCGCTGAGAGTTTTCAAATTGAGGCTTACTATATCGCGACCCTAGAAGCGATCGCCCCCCACCTACCGCCAGAGTTACTGCCGCAGGCCCTGGATATCAGCCGACAGCTGTCGCCAGAGTGCTACGACAGTGCTCTGTGTACTGTGGCGGCGTACTTACCGGACTCCCTGCTAGTGCATGAGTTTGAAGGCGCTTGTCAACTCGACGATGAGTATGCTCGTGCTGCCGTACTGGGGGCAATGGCAGCTTACTTACCAGATTCCTTATTAGCTGAGGCGTTTGAACGCATTCGGCAGGCGCTGATTTTGACAGGTGGCGACACCAAAGCCCTGTGTGCGATCGCAGCCCGCCGACCAGCCCTATGGCCCGCAGCTCTAGAGAGCGTTTCTCAGCATCTATACATAAGCTGCCGAGCGCTGGTTGAAATCGTGGACCAACTCCCCTCAGAGCACTTGCCCCAAGCCTTAGAACTCGCTCAGCAGATTGAGGACAGAGAGAGCCGCACTCTGGCAATAGCCGCTGTCGCCGCGCGGTTGCCTCACCTGTGGCCTGATATTTTTGAGCGTATCCAGCACATCGAAGACGAATTTTGTCGCACCGAGATCTTGGCCGAAATTATTCCCCGTCTGCCTCCAGAACACCTGTCTCAGGCATTGGAGCTGGTCCAACAGCTCCAGCCGAAGCACCGCGCTACTAGCCTCAAGGCGCTGGCTCCCCGCTTACCGGCAGCGCTGCTGCCCCAATTCCTAGATCTGATTCCCCAAGTTGACGATGAATATAACCAGGCCGAGGCGCTGGGGGCTGCAGCCTCAAACCTACCACCAGAACTTCTGTCGCGGCTTCTTGGCCTCGCCCAAGACATTCAGTCTGAAGCTCATCGTGCCAGGGCACTAGGGGCGATCGCCGCCCACCAACCACCAGAGCAGTTACCTCAAGTCCTGGCGGTACTCTCGACCTTGGAAGACAGCTACTATCGCGCTGTAGCCTGGGCAGGGATGCTTCCCCAGATGGAGGGTCTATCACCCAGCTTCACCCAGTTCAACGAAGTTCTGGACGCGCTGACTCATCTGAGTCGGGGACAGTTGCTCTGGGCCATGCCATATCTCCGTCCTACAATTACGCGTTTGGGCGGGGAGCCAGCTGTAACTGGATCCCTCAGGGCCACGCGTGAGGTTTGTCAGCAGTGGCCTTAGGAGGTGCTTGAATCATCATGGCGATCGCGATTCAACAGGTTTTAATGCTGCCGCTGGGAATTGATGAGCTTGGTGCCGTCGCCGCCTCTGAAGGTAGCAGGCCTTAGCCGTACCCATTGAGATGTTTCGAGCAGCAATAATCAATAGAGAATCTATTTATGGCGATGAATACCCACAGTCAATGAGGTGAGGATCAAGGAACCAGAACAATATCATGGGCACCCCGCACGACATCGAGTTTGTAGCCTGT
>JBCCAG010000036.1:0-13919 GCA_039814955.1 Cyanobacteria bacterium P01_A01_bin.135 | reverse complement strand
TGACGGCAAGAGCAAGCGGAAGCAATCAAAATCACGGAACAACTTTGCGAGATTTTCCGTTTCCTCTCAACTTCGACGCCGATGAGATTATCGCAGTTCAAGATACTAATGGAAACGGCATCATCGATTCGTTTCCAGGCAATCCAGCGATACCGTTCCCTTTCCAGGACAATCCAATCAATCTGAATTTTGGCTCTGCTGGCGATGTCGTTTGGGTCTAGGCGCTAAGCCGTTAGATACAGCAATTTTCATTTATGTGAGGTATAGGCTTGCGGGTGGCGGCGCGGTGAGCCGCTATTCTCTGTACTCAAACAGCGTGGAAAGCCCTGTAGACGGCTTAGTGCTACATCATACGCACCCGAAGGGCTGGTTAGGACACTTTGTTTTGTAGATCCCCCGCGGAGCGGGGGATCTACAAAATCACATTAAGCAAGCGCCTCTCTAGGCGCAATAAATCTGAATGGGTATACCCCAGTTACCTAGGGTGGAGTTAATTAAGCTTGCCCAATTGAGCGCCTCTACGGATTGGCTGTTGCCGATGCACGATTCTTGTGGCGCAATCCCAAAAGCCAGCCAATAGGGCCACGCTCTGTCCAGGCCAGCTGACCGCTCGCGTTGCCCACTGCCTGGGTAATCCGGTCCAGCATAATCGCTAGCACCACAATGCCCAGGCCGCCCACCGCAGCCAAGCCCACATCCAAGCGGCCCACCCCTTGCAGCACCATTAGCCCCAGCCCTGGCACTGCAATCATCGCCGTAATCACCGACATGCCCAGGGCAAACAGCACCGTCTGATTCACCCCGGCCAAAATTGTGGGCATGGCTAAGGGAATTTGCGCCTCCCACAGCACCTGCCGGGGGGTAGAGCCAAAGGCCAAGGCCGCTTCTGTGATGTCCTCGGGCACCTGGCGGATGCCCAAATTGGTTAACCGAATCAGCGGCGGCAGGGCATAGACGATGGTGGCGATGACGCCGGGAACTTCCCCAATGCCAAACAGCATCACCACCGGCACCAGGTAAACAAAGGTAGGGATGGTCTGCATAGCATCTAAGAAAGGCCGCACAATCGCCTCCACGCGATCGCTGCTGGCACAGGCCACCCCTAGGGGAATGCCAACCAAAATGCAGAACACCACCGCTGTAATCACCAGGGACAGGGTGACCATGGACTGCTCCCACGCCCCCACAAATCCTACCCCCGTCAGCGCTAGTAGGCTAAATAGTCCAATGCGCCACCCGGCTAACTGCCAGGCGATCGCTCCCAGCAGCAGCAGCAGAATTAGGGGGGGGACCGCCAGCAGCGCGGCTTGAATGCCTTCTAGTATCCAACTTACCGGGATGCTAATGAGCTGAAATAGAGGGCGGAAATTATCCACCAAAAAGTCAATGGCGGCGCTAATCCACTCGTCTAAGGGAATGGTGTAGAGCTCAAACGGGTTGAGAAGGGTATCTAGTGAAACCATCGGGATAGCGGGAAAACTAAGGGAGGAAATCATAGAGATTTGAAAGTATTTTCGTCAATAGGTCAAGTTCAGCCGTGAACAGGTCAGCCCGCTATCCATCTGCCGCTTGTCTTGCCTCCTCCAGCCAGCCGTCAACTAAGTCTCGATTTTCCTCGACCCACGCCTCCGCATGGCGACGCACATCGGCTGCGGAGTCTTCACCCTCTTCAATCCGCAAGCTCTCTGCATCCATATCTTCGGACGGCACCTTGACTCGCTCAAACCAACTTGCTGCCGCTGGATGTTCGGTAGCAAACGCCTCGCTGGTGAGGATGTACTGGGGATTGGCGGGTAGCCCCCGGTTTCTTCCGTCAACGGTGGTGTCTGCGTCTGACAGATCAGATAGCTCTCCCGGCAGCGCGGTAAAGGGAACTTCTAGCCAGACGACATCTTCCTGTGGTTCAAGCTTCGACAGTATCCAGTGGGGCGTATAGGCAAAAAATAAGACCGAATCGTCCTGGTTATAGCGCGTTAAAACATCGGCAAGCATCACTGAATATTGCCCTTGGTCTTGCTCCACCGTATCCTGCAGGTCATAGGCTTCAATTTGATGGTCGATAGCTTCGCTACAGGCCCAGCCCGTCTGGCAGCCAATTAAATTCGCCTTGCCGTTGCCATCCGTATCAAACTGCGCCGCTAGCTCTGGATCTTTGAGCTGCTCTAGGTTAGTAAAGTCATATTCGTCAGACGTCGCTTTATCGACCATAAGGCCCTGTTGCCCGCTGTCTGGCACCAATGGGTCAAATGTCCTCAGCGCCTCGTCCCCTCCGGCATTCTCAAAGAATTCGCGCTGCTGGGGCAGATAAAGTCCAGTGGTGTAGGTAAAGTCTCCATTCGCGACGGAAACAAGAATCGCGGCATAGTCCGCTTGCTGGATCCTTTCTACCTCGTAACCCAGATCTTCCAAGCCGATGTTGACAATTTCTGTCGTAAATTGCTCCTGAATCCAGTCGCTGTTAGCAGGGGTGACAGTGACACCTGCGCCAGGGAGAGCAGGATCGCTTGAGCCTGCGCTAGGAGGCGTCGAGTCAGACGTTGTTTGACAAGCCGTTAGAGCGATCGCGCCGGCGGCAAGGAGGGTGAAGGGGAGTGGCTTGAGCATGATTATCTCGATGCTTGTTCGCTAAAGTGGTGATCTATGGTCAGGCCTATCTGGAAACATCTGGATTGACAGTAGACAGGGCATAGTCCTAAGAGGCTTGGGCATCTTGGTTTACCTCTTCCGCCGCTGCGCTGAGCCGACCAATGCTCGCCAAAATATCAGCCGATTCAATCACGCCTTGAAATTTACCCGTATCGTCAACAACGGCAACGGGGGTTCCCATCCGGCACATATGAAAGACACTCTCCAAGCTCGTCGCGGCGTTGACCTTGGGGAAATCGGTCTGCATCACCTGGGTAATCTCGATGTCGCCCTGCTGCATCGCTTTTTCTAACAGAGTGTGGTGCAGGATCCCCACAGGCCGACCTTGACGATCGAGCACGTACATCTGACTGAGCTGCCGCTGCTGCATCTGGGAGAAGGCCGCTGTAGCCGAGTCTTGACCCAAGATTATCGGAATCGTTTGGCGGGCAACGGTGCCCGTCTTCAGCACCTGCGCCCGGTTCACATCCTGAATAAAGGCACGAATGTAGTCGTCGGCAGGGTTCGTCACTAGCTCTTCCGGGGTGCCCACTTGCACAACATAACCATCCTTCATCACCGCAATGCGATCGCCAATCCTCAGAGCTTCCTGGATGTCGTGGCTGATGAACACGATGGTTTTATTCAGCTCTCGCTGCAGCCGCAGCAGTTCCCCCTGCATGCCCCGACGAATCAGCGGGTCTAGGGCGCTAAAGGGCTCATCCATCAGTAGAATTTCGGCGTCGGTAGCTAGAGCGCGGGCTAAACCCACCCGCTGCTGCATACCACCGCTGAGGGAAGCGGGCAGGTAGTCCGCCCACTGGGCTAGCCTCACGGTTTCTAAGGTATCCAAAGCTTTTTCACGCCGCCGCCGCTTGTCTACCCCACCCACCTTCAACCCGTACTCCACGTTCTCGGCCACGGTTTTGTGGGGCAAGAGGCCAAACCGCTGAAACACCATGGAAACCCGCTTGAGGCGAATCTGACGCATCTGCTTCGCGTCAGCGTGGGCCACGTCGATATCATCAATGTAGATATGGCCGCTGGTGGGGTCAATGAGGCGGTTGATGCAGCGCACAAGGGTGGACTTACCGGAGCCCGAGAGCCCCATCACCACGAAGATCTCTCCCGGAGCGACCTGCAGCGAAACATCAGCGATGCCGAGGACCTGTCCTGTTTTCTCCAAGATATCGTCTCGGTTGGCCCCAGCGCGAAACATCTGTAGGGCATCCTGCGGCTTTGAGCCGTATACCTTAATCAGGTGCTCAATCCGAATCTTGTGAGTATCAGGCATTATCTAAAGATAAAGGAAGACTGTCTAAGGAAAAGATTATCATTGTGTTAGGCAAGAAGCGCTGACACCGGGAGGGATAGGGAACTCAGGTGTACGCTCTGAATAAAGTTGTGTACCCGTGGCGACCAGGAGCATCATTATATCGTTGCCATATCTAGGCGCTACCCAAATAAAGTTGTGTACTCAAATGGCAGACAGTTTTCATGTGCTCACATAAAATTAACAATAAAGTTATGTGCTGACAAAAACTGAAGCGATCGCTAAGTCTGTCTGTGAAGATGACAGATGTAGGTGGAAGCCGCATTCCATGGCCTTATCGGTTTTGCTCTAAAACCGCGTCGGTGGGCTTATCTTCTCGTGGCGAGGGTGACTCCAGTACATAACTTTGCCGAGGCGCTCCGATATCGATGTCCTGTTCTGCCAGGGCCCGACGCACCCGCAGCCGAAATTCCCGTCCTACTGCCCACTGCTGAGCCGGTTCTGTCTCAATAAATGTTGTCAGGGTCATGCCGCTGTGGGTGACGCTGTCGATTCCCAGCACCGCAGGCTCAGCTACGATTTTTTCGTGCCAGTTAGGGTCATCATAGAGGCCTTGGGCGACCGTCTTCATAACGTCGAGGGCCTTATCGGGATCGGTTCGATAGGCTACGTCAATGCTAAAGACCACCCGCGACCAGCTGCGTGTCAGATTTTTAACCTGGGCAATGCTGCTATTGGGGATGGTGACCAAGTCACCATTGACGCCCCGAAGCTGCGTTACCCGCAGGTTGAGGTTTTCTACCAACCCGGCGACGCTTCCTAGGTCAATCACATCGCCGACAGCGTACTGGTCTTCCGCCAGGATAAAAAAGCCGTTTACCAGGTCTTTGACCAAGCTTTGAGAACCAAAGGTGATGGCCAGGCCCGCCACGCTGGTGATAGCGACCAGGGAGACGGTCGATACATTTAAGAAGCGGAGCGCCTGCAAGAAGCCTACGACAGCGATCGCCACAGTGACCAGGCCCTTAGCGGCCCCGGCAATGGTGGAAGCGCGGAGATGGCGCCGGTGGGCGTCTCCATAGGTCAGGAAGTCGGTTAAATCGAGCCCCTCTTGCTCCACCGTAAATCGGTTAATCAGGCGACGAGATAGGCGAATTACCAGCCCCGTAAAGAACCAGACCGTCATCACACCAATGACAGCTCTCAGCGGCCCCGCAATCTCAGAGCGGGCCAGTAAGTAAGGGGAAAAACTGCCGACCCAGATGCCACCGCCATACCAAGCGAGAACAACGATCCAAAACAGCCCCCATTGAATAAAGTCCAACAGAGCGAGGCGACGATCCAAACTAAAAACTTGCTGGAGCCTCTGCAAGAAGTTCGCCTGCCGCTGGGTAACCTGCTCATTCCCCGACCGCTGGGGCATCTCGGTCTGTGGGGTAGCCCCTTCTTCACTGGCCGACTCGTTGATGGCTTGCTTACGCCGTCTCAGCATTTTCTGACGCCGGTAGAAGCCGTATTTCAGTCCAAACACTGCTGCGGTCAGCAGGATAAGACCCAAGACAATTTGAAAAGCTTGCTCGTTGTCCTCCGGTAAATTTTCTAAGCCGCTGCGCAGGTCGTCTTCTAGTGCCGTCCGCCAAGTTTGGGCCAAGTCATCTATAGGTTGGCCGTTGTAGTCCGCATCCACTGCTGTGATGGTGGCCAGAACTAAAGGTCGGGGATGCTGCTCGTCTCGAACATCGATAACCGTGCTGTTGCGCAACGTCGAAACCTCGAACACGGTGGTGTCCGGGTCCATGGGTCGCTCAAGCAGGAGGACGAGCTTAGCCTGGATTTCTGCAGCCCTTTGCTCAACGGGTGTCTGCTCTCCTAAGCCCTCGGGACTGCGGTCGTAGACCGTGGGTGAGGCAATGGTAAAAAGGGTAAACCCACTCAAGGGTGATTCAACATCAATCGCCTCAATGTTGCCGTAGCGGTCTACTTCGCCGGGTGGGGCAGCAGGCCCCTCAGCGCCCAGTCCTTCCGGTAGAGCAAACTGGGCCTGGGTGGGCTGCGCTACCAGGGCAACACATAGGGCAATGAGAAAGCCTAGGGCTAGGCGCAGCCCGTGGGGACGAGCTAGAGGACGCTTAAAGGGCACCTTCGTTGACGTCGCTGTAGGCATAGTTGTAGAACTCGGTTCCAGTTACCACGTTAATCACCACCACTCTCGCCGCGCCGCGATCGTAGATGACGCGCACCCGGCCATCGGAACCAATAAAGGTATTGCCTGAGGTGCGCTCTAAGATACCAGAGTAGAAGAATTCGCCCTCGGAAATCTGAATAGCAATCTGGTTAGCGTTTTGCGGCGTGGTGTAGGTAACAGGGGTTGAGACCGGAGTACTTGCGGTACCTGGGCTACTAGACGCTTCGGTAAAGAAGTAGTTGTAGAACTCGTTCCCTGCTACAGCGTTGATGACAACCACTCTTCCTGTATCGCGGTCGTAGGTGACTCGCACCTGGTTATCGGAGGCGCTGAACAGGTTACCGTAGGTGCGCTGCATGATGCCGGAGAAGAAGAACTCCCCCTCCGAGATTTGCACGGCGATGCTGTTGGCGTCCTGGGGCGTCATGTATGTGGTGGGGGCAGATTGAGCGATATAAATTGGCTCCCTCGAAGAGGCTTGGGCAGCTAAGGGAACGCTCAAGGCACCGAGGCCAAGCAGGGCTGCAAGCAGGGTAGTGTTGCGGGTCATGGTTAAAAGTTCAGGTTAGACAGTAAATGAGGGATGATTTAGCGCTGGTGGATTCAATGCGTAGGATAAACCCAAAATCGGGCCGCAGGGACATGGCATTGCCATGTCCCTGCAAGACGCATATTCAAGCTCAGTAACGCTGACCAGCATTTAGAGCAATGGCGCTATGCCTAAAGCGCGCCGTCGCTGGGGAAGATGATGAAGTCGCTGCGAATCCAACCAATTGCCCCTGACGCGAGGAACTGCACGCGGCACCAGTTGAGGCTGCTGCTAGCGGTATCGCCGTCCTGCACGCAGTTCAGAATGTTCACCTGGTCCCCGGCCAGTCCGTAGCCTACCGCTCGTGAGTAAATCGTGGACTCGCTGCGCAGGTTAATCTGCGAGCCGCGCTCATGAGCCATTAGAGTGGCCACGCGCTGGGAGGGCTGAGCAGGGGCGCTGCCGTAGCTGCTGGCGTTGTCCCAGTAAACGTACAGGGCAGAGCCATCCCCCAGACGGAAAATTTGGCCCGCATCGCCAATACCACTCTCCCGAAAGACCGCATTGCCGAACTGGTCGGTGAAGTTGCCGGGGCGATCGCCTACAGGGTCCAGCTCGTAGCGGGTACCGTTGGCCTGGAGCTGGATGCCAATGTGCCCCTGGCGCTGGGAAAAGGTGCAGTTGCTCGACAGGTAGGCGTAGTCCTCGCCGGGGGCGTAGAGGTCGCAGTGGGCAGGGACGGTATCGGCCTTAGCTACCAGGGCAATGCTGCTGGCTGTGAGGGCAGCCAGGCTAGAGAACAAGACGGAGCGGATTTTCATAGTTCAGGATCGTTGTGGTCTGTGAAAGTTTGAATTCTAGGAGGCCCTGTGGGGTGATTCTAAAATGTCTGAGTTTGCCAGATATAAAGCCTCACATATTCTTAAGGCGCTTGTGTCGCTAGGTCTGTCGCCGCAGTAATCGGCTGGCCGTCGCTAAAGCTGTAGGTCCGCAGAAAAACATCGGGCTGGACGCCACGGACGCTGTTGCCTTGCTGCACAATTACGCCCCCGTCTTCAAACACCTGCGGGGTAGCGGCAGGGCCCTGAAACTGAAAGCTGCCGGGAATGTAGATGGCCTGATTGATGTCCCGGGCGTCCCGCTTTTTCAGGCCATAGAGGGGATCAAGCTGCTGCTCGGTGGCGATCGCCGCTGTCCAGGTGTCTATCGGGGTCATTTCCGCCTCGATAAACGTCCGCTCCGAGTTGTACATATCCCCCAGCCCTAGCTCATCTTGGGCAAAGGCGATCGCCTGCTTCAGTTGCTCTAGGGTCAAATCACTAGGATTTGAGCTGAGGGATGCAATGTAGGCATGCAGGGCGGTGGCCTGCGCCGCTGTGACTTCGTTGATGATAATCACGCCATCCCCGTTCCCTGCCACCGCCTGCACGGTTTGATCCGCTTCGTTAAAGAATACGAGGCCGCGATCGCCGATAGGCTCCCCCTGCCAATCGAGAATTGGCGTCCCAGCTCGGCTGTCGCTGGATGGATACACCAAGGGCTCGCCGCCACCCTCTAGGATCGGGATGGGGAGGATAAATTTCTGCGCTTTGGAAATGACGGGCGTGCTCGTGTCTCCAAACTGCAAATCTTCGGCCACAACGATGCGGTCTGCAGCGGCATCTACGGTAACGCTGGTAGAGCTGACGCTAGAATCCGCTGCTGAAGGTGGACCTGTGCCGGGGGAGGCACAGGCGGTAACAAGCGCAATAAACGTAATGAGGAATAGTGAGCGATTGGTCATGGTCTGGGTCTTGTCTGTTGCGAACGGATAACTACTGCTATCGCGATTCCCAATCCTGTGATGTGTGGATTTGGGTGGTGATAATGCTGCCGGGAATTTTTAGAATCAGTCATATTGCAGGAGACAGGCCTGAATCAAGCTGAAAAGCTGATATTCATCCACCGTTTTCGGCACTTGGTCATACAGATCACAGAAGGTGTCATCGCTTGACTGCTTGCTAGCCGACCAGAGCAGGTGGCAAACATGCCAACCGCTGTCGAGTAAGGGCCGAAATTGCGGAGAGTTTGGGTCGAGATTGATCAAGAAATCGAACTCATGCTGCACGCCAAATAGCTCTAGCACATTGATTAGCTGATAAATAATATTCTCAGCCATTTCCGCCGGAGCGCCTTCCTGACCTGATTCTTTGAGAAGGCGAAACTCCTCGGTTAGAGAGTAAAACTTTTGCTCTTCTCGGTTGAGGAGACGGCGCAGCGTGACGACATCTAGCTCTTGCCTGAGATTCCGAAGAATAGAATCGATGATGTCTACATTGGGGTTAAAGGTTGTCATGCTGCTGGCATGC
Source organism: Cyanobacteria bacterium P01_A01_bin.135 (assembly GCA_039814955.1). Taxonomy (GTDB): domain Bacteria; phylum Cyanobacteriota; class Cyanobacteriia; order CAKZMO01; family CAKZMO01; genus JBCCAG01. Next base: position 4,959 of record JBCCAG010000036.1, on the reverse strand, counting down.
TGTTGGGTGTGGTGTTGTCGCATCGCTAATGAGGATGTTTGAAAAGTATCAATTAGAGCTTTGCTGCTTTGCTTTACCCCCCTCAGTCCCCCTGAGCCTGAGGGCTCGCTGCGCGTTTGCGAAGCATGAGCGCTGCTCAAAAGCAAAGTGGGGAAGTCTAGGTTCTCCCCCTTTCCTTTGGCGTTAGCCTGCCCGCAGGGCGTAGGAGAGCTAGAGGGGGTAAGTCAAAACTTTTGCGACTTTTCAAACGCCCTCTAAACACATACTGCATCCGTTCCTTCTCCAAAAAAGTTTTCATGATGCGCCGTTAACCATCGCCGGCAGCGGTGCCCTGGGCAGGACAAAGTCGGGGCGAAACGCCTCGACGCAGGAGGTATCCAGCTCCGCGTTGGGGTAGAGGAAGAAGGTATGGGCAATGTCCTGTGCGCATTCCGAGTAGCGGGTGGCGCCGTGGTCCGTCATCGGCACGGTCACCTGGACGGCGTTGGGGAGGGTCCCAAAGGCGAGTTCCCCATCCTCGACTGGGGTGGCGTGGTCCACAGCCGCGTTAATCACCAGGGTCCGCAGGGTGCTGGTCACCGCTGGGGGAATGGCGTACTCCCCCACCTCGATGCCAAAGACTGGGCAGAGCACTTCATAGGTGGTCATGGTGCTAATTTCCCCCGGACGGACCAGCTGCGGGGCTTCGGAGTTTCGCAGCTCCTCAATGGTCCGGGCCAAGTCGTATGTGGGTCCCCGGTCGTTGCACTTGACTGTAATGTTGGTGAAGTTATCAATAATTCTGAACTTTTGCAGCGCCTCGTCATCGGCGATCGCCTCCCAGGTGCTTCGGATGTCGGATTCACTCATTAAATTGACAACGGCAGTTAACTCATCGGCAACGGGGCCTTCCAGGCTATTCGTTAGGTCCAGTAGCCCCGCCCGCGTCTGCTGTTGGGGGTAGTCAATGTAGAGCGTAATTACTGTTTCGGAGAATTTCTGGCGATCGCTGGGGACGGCGCTGGCCAGGTAGCGCTCCAGCAGGCTGATGTAGAGCTGTGGCAGGGTCTCCGCCTCGTCAATGGCGGCGGCGAGGTCGCTGGTGGCGGTCCCCAGGGTGTCGAGCCGGTTGGCGATTCCCCGCAGCTCCTCGGCTAGGGCGGCTGTCTCAGCGGTGATTGGAGTCAGGGGATTGGTTAGCGCCGCTGCTGCCGTAGGGGGCCTTGCCGATATCTGGCCGCTGTTGATGGCGGCAGTAACACGGTAGGTTGTGGCGTCGCCCCGGGCCAGCTCGTCTACCATACGGGGCAGGTAGGGAATCAAGCTGTACTTCGACCGCTGGGTGACGGCACTGAACAGGATCTGCTGCAGGTCCTCCAGGGTTACAGTTGCGCCAGAATTAACGGTAATGGGCTCCCGCTCTAGCTGGGCCAGTAGGTCGATGGCCCGCTGGCGGATATTGGGATAGGCAGCCCCACAGGCGGCATCGGCCTCGCAGTCGGCAAACACCCGCAGAATGTTGCGCTGCTCCACTAAAGCCTCGCCTGCGCTAGAGATATTCACCGGAAAAATGCCGTCAATGACCGCGCTGCGCAGGGGCGGCAAGCCCGCCGCCGGGCTAGCCCCGTAGTAGTCCATGATCGCTAGGGAGATCTGGGTGCCGTAGGAAATGCCAAACAGGTTGTAGGCCGGATCCCCTAGATAATTCATTAGGGCGATCGCGTCGCGCACGGTATTGGCGGTGTTGTACTGGGTGAGGTCCCGCCCCTGGGCCTCGAAGTAGTCCGCACAGCGGGGATATCCCTCAATTTCCACGCCCTGCCGCATGTCGCTTAAGAACGCCTGAGCGTCGCTAGCTAGGGTCAATTCAGGTGTCTGTGCGTCTAGTGCCGCATTGGCGGCGTCTCTAGCTGCGGCGTCCGGGACCTGCACTGCTTCAGGGCAGCGCAGGTCAGAACTGTAGCGATTCCCCCGCTGGTCCCAAACGATCACATCCCGCGTTTCCCGCAGGTAGTTAAAGTCAAAGCCAAAGCTGCCCTGGGCCGCCAGCACAGAGCCACCGGGGCCACCGGCAAAAAAGATAATGGGATCGTCGATGGGGGACAGGTTGTCGGAGAGCAGGCGGGCATAGGTGAGGGTCAGCGTCGGGCTATTCGGATCGTCCCAGTTTTCAGGCACCTGAATTTGCCCGCAAATGACGGTTTCTCCGTCAACGTCGCCGGGGGCGAGGGGCATGGGGCAGTCGATGACTTGGCCGCTGATGGCCTGGGGGATGGGGCTGGTTTGGGCTAAGGCCGCCGTACCGAAGAAGGGGGCGAGGCCAGTGAGGGCGAGTAGTCGTAATTTCATTGGTATTAGTTTGGGTGTCGTAGCGTCCCTGCAGCACCAGGGTGAGAATATTGTCACCGGCTACCACCTGCACGGTCTGATCTTCCTGGTTGAAGAACACCAGACCGCGATCGCTGACGGGTTCTCCCTGCCAGTCGAGAATCGGGGTCCCGGCTCGGCTGTCATTGGTGGGATACACCAGAGGTTCGCCGCCGCTGAGTACTAGTTGAGATTGGCGAACGTGGCCAACGTCGCTTCTAAGTTGGGAGCCTTGCGGCCCTGGGTGGCCTGCTCAAAGGCATAGCCCACCGCCAAAATGTCCGGCTCCCCCAGATATCGCCCAATGAGCTTGATGCTCTGGGGCTTGCCATCGTCGGCGAGGCCATCGGGAACGGCGATCGCAGGCCAGCCGGTGACCGAATGGGCGAAGGTGGTAGCCACCGGCACCATCAGCACGTCGATGTTGGCGCTGTCAAAAAGCTGGGTGAACTTTGCCAGGGCCGCTGTATCGACCTGCTCCTGCAACGCCGCGAACTGGTCCGCCGTGATTTCAGTGTTCTCGGATTGGACAATGTGGTCCTGGCCGTAGGGCACCCGGTTGTCCGGGTCGGCGTTGTTGATGGCGATGATTTCCGCTAGCGACGTGACGGGTACTCCCGGCGTCTGGCTCAAGAAGCGGTTGAGGTCATGCTGGTAGGTATATTCCAGGGCTTCGGGGGGCAGCCGATCTTGCGGGATAGCGCTGAAGTTGACTTCAACGACGTCAACGCCCTGGGCCTGCAGTGCCGAGAACGACGCCGTGAGCTGCTGGTTATTGGCCTCCACGTCAAGCTGTTGCTCAACCTGTTGCGTAAAAGCGGCCCTGGCGCCCGCCATTTCTTCTGCAGAGGGCTCCGGCTGACCTTGGGACCGCATGGATTCCAGCACCCCGGTAATGGTCTGTTCTACCACCCGTTCCACAAAGGCGCCATCATAAATCGCCACGCCGACCCGGCGCTGCTGAGCCGCTTCTACCGAGAGAAACTGAGTGAAGTCGGTGCCTTGCAGAGCGGCGACATCTGGGTCGGGGCTTTCCTCAGCGCCTTCATCGGTGTGGGTCATGGCGCTCAGCAAGGTGGCCACGTCGGTGACCGTGCGCCCCATGGGCCCCGGCGTATCGGTCCAGTCGGCGAGGGGAATGACGTAATCACCGCTCACCAGCCCTCGACTGGGCTTGAGTCCTACGACGCCGTTGGCCTGGGCAGGCTGCACGAGTGACCCCTGGGTTTCACTGCCGACGCTGATGGCGGTGAGGTTAGCGGCCACCGACACCGCCGAGCCGGAGCTAGAGCCCATAGGGTCGAAGGGGCCGTAGGGGTTGCGGGTCTGTCCTCCCAGGGCGCTAAAGCCGCTGGGCATGTCCGCATCCAGGTAGTTGGCCCACTCGGAGAGGTTGGCCTTGCCCAGAATGACGGCCCCAGAGTTGCGCAGGTTTTTGACGAGCTGGGCGTCTCGGTCCGCCTGCCAATCTTTCATGGCGTAGGCTCCGGCGGTGGTGGGTATGGGGTCTGCGGTGGCGATGTTGTCCTTGAGCAACACCGGGATGCCGTGCATGGCCCCCCACTGGTTGCCTGCGGCCCGCTCGGCGTCTAGGTTGCGGGCGATCTCCAGGGCGTTGGGGTTAAGGGACAGCACCGAGTTGAGCTGGTTGAGTTCGTAGCGCCGAATGCGGTCCACGTAGTAAACCACCAGGTCTTCCGCTGTGAGGGTGCCGCTGGCCATGAGGGTCTGCATCTGGGGCACAGTGGCCTCCAGCAGGAGGTCATCTAAGGCGGCTCGCCGTGCGTCGGTGAGGGTAGCGAGGGCGGCCTCAAAGGGGCTAAAGTCGCGCGATCGCTTGGCGCTATAGTCCGGCTCGGGAACCGGGAACTCGGTGGGGTAGAGGTCGCCATCTGCTGGTGGAGCCGCCCCATCTGGCGTTTGAGCCAGTTCAGGAGCTGCTGATGTTGCGGTTTCGGCTGCGCTGCAGGAATTAATACTGAGGGTGAGGGCGTTGGCGAAGCCTGTCTGCAAGACAATTGCCCCAGCAAATAACAGGCTGAATAGTCGGTAGCTTTTGAGTCTCATGGGCGGCTTGCACCGGGAATGACAGACAGCGATGGGAACAGCCCTCTGGGGGCTGGAGCATCAGGGACACGAACGATGCCGTGACTGCTCAAAAAGAAAATGCGTTAGCGCGTATATTTCCATGATGATGAAGATGATTTGGGGACAATAAGATAAGCGAAAGTTTTGCCAATTTTAGCTGTTTTCCATGTCAATAAAATGCTACAGGAGCAGATCTTTTGACATAGATTAAACAACCATAATCAAGGCTGTTAATCGACGTTAAAGGAGCACATTTGAAGAATAGGCGAAACCAAATAAAAATGCAACTCTGCCTGTAATATTGTGTCTAAAGAGACGCTTGCTTGATGTGATTTTGTAGAACCCTCGCAGAGCGAGGGTTCTACAAAACAAAATGTCCTAACCAACCAGGGCTATTTCATTCTCATGAAGACCTGAATGTGCTAGAGTTCCAGGCTATAGCTCCTCCCCTTAGACACGCCGTGAGCCTCTCCTCTCAGCCTTCATCAAAACGAATCGAAATTCTAGAAGCGTTTGCCGACATCC